>DASQCY010000828.1:0-3579 GCA_035634495.1 Allostellaceae bacterium | reverse complement strand
GCAGAAGAAGCCGCTTCTGGGCTGCCGCCGCTCCTGATTGCCGCCGAGCGTGTCGCCATGACCGTCGCACAGGGGGTGCACGGTCGCCGCCGCGTCGGCCAAGGCGAGACGTTCTGGCAATTTCGCCAATACCAGCCGGGTGACGCGGCCTCGCGCATCGATTGGCGCGAGAGTGCGAAGTCGCAACGGCTCTATGTCCGGGAAACCGAGTGGGAAGCCGCGCAGAGCGTTTGGCTGTGGCGCGACGCTTCCGCTTCGATGGACTACAGCTCGGCGGAATATCTGACCGGCGCGGAATGGCCAACCAAACGCGACCGCGCGGAGCTCCTGCTCGTCGCGCTGGCGAGCCTCCTTGTCCGCGGCGGCGAGCGCCTGACCCTGCTCGGTAGCGGCATCGCACCGATGAACGGGCGCATTGCGCTATCACGGGTGGTCGAGATGATCGACCGCAACCCCACGGCGGACAGCCTGCCCGCCTTCGAGCCCCTGCCGCGGGCCGGCCAGCTCGTCCTGATCGGCGACTTCCTGTCGCCGCTCGAGACGGTTAACGTCGCTGTCACCCGCTTTGCCGCGGCCGGGCTCAAGGGCCACATGCTGCAGGTCAGCGACCCCGCCGAGGAAGACCTGCCGTTCGACGGACGCATCCGCTTTGCCGGCGTCGAGGAGCGCGAGGAAGTCGTCATCAGCCGCGTCGAGAGCATCCGCGGCGACTACTCCAACCGCTTCCAGCGCCATCGGGAGGGCCTTGCAGCAATAGCCGGGACGGTCGGTTGGAGCTTCGGCTTCCACCGCACCGATCGACCGCCGCACGTTGCCTTGCTGGCGCTCTTTGCCGTGTTGTCGGCTAATCGCCTGCGGTGAGCGATGCTAGCGCTCGGCTCCCTCGCCTTTGCGTCGCCGTGGCTGCTTGTCGCGTTGGCGGCACTGCCGATCATCTGGTGGCTGCTACGGGTGACGCCGCCGGCGCCGCGCCGCATTGCCTTCCCGGCGATCCGGCTGCTTCTGGGACTGGTGCCGCGTGAAGAGACACCGGCGCGCACCCCGTTATGGCTGATCCTGTTGCGTATGGCACTCGCCGCGCTGGTGATTGTCGCGGCTGCCCATCCGTTGCTCAATCCGCAGGCGCGACTGGCCTCGACCGGACCGATTCTCGTCATCGTCGATGACGGCTGGACAGCGGCGCGCAACTGGCCGGCGCGACAGTCGGCGCTCGCCGATCTGCTCGCTGAGGCCGAACGCGAGGACCGCCAGGTGGTCCTTGTCGCCACCGCCCCGCCCGTCACGAACGAGCCGGCGTCGCTGGCGCCAATCCGCGCAGCCGATGCGCGCGCTGCGGTCCAGGCGTTACAGCCCAAGCCATGGCCAGTCGACCGGCAGGCCGTGCTGGCGCGGCTCAAAGCGTTGTCGGTGGCCGACGCGACTTCCGCCTTCTGGCTCAGCGACGGTGTCGCCGATGGCGAGAGCCAGGCGCTCGCCACTTATCTCGCCGAGCGGGGCAGCTTGCATTACCTCGCGGCAGAGCCGAGCCAGGCTCCGCTCTTGCTCATAGCTGGCGAGATGCAAGCAAACGATCTCGGCGTCAGGGTGCGTTCGCTGCCGGCACCGGTACCGCGTCTCCTTCAAGTCCGCGCCAGCGCCGAGGACGGCGGGCTGCTCGCTCGCCAGGTGGCGACGATCGAGCCCGGGGCTAAGGGGGTCGAGGTTCGGCTACCGATGCCGAGCGAGCTTAGAAACCGGGCGGCTCGCATCGAAATTGAGGGCGATCAGTCGGCCGGCGCGGTGCTGCTGGTTGATGAGCGGTGGCGACGCCGTCCGGTCGGCGTCGCTGCAGCGACGAATGCCGGCGGGCAGCCGCTGCTCAGCGAGAATTACTATCTCGAGCGCGCACTCGGCCCGTTCACCGAGATCCGTCGCGGTCGCCCGATCGATCTCCTCAAACGCGAGCTCGCCGTCCTGATTTTCTCTGACGTCGGACCGGATTCGCCGGCGGAAGAAGGAACTATCGTCAAATGGATCGAAGCCGGCGGGCTGCTGCTACGCTTTGCCGGTCCTCACCTCGCCGAGCAGGCCGATCAGCTGCTGCCGGTGCGGCTGCGCCGCGGCGGCCGCACGATCGGTGGCGCGCTCTCCTGGGAGCAGCCCGCGCGGCTCGCTCCGTTCGCGCCCGACAGCCCTTTCGCCGGGCTCGCAGTACCGGCGGACGTGACGGTTTCTCGCCAGGTACTGGCCGAGCCCGATCTCGACCTTGCAGCCAAGACGTGGGCACGCTTGGCCGACGGTACTCCGCTCGTCACCGCCGAGAAGCGGGGACAAGGAAGGATCGTGCTCGTCCACACGACGGCGAATGCCGATTGGTCGAACCTTGCCCTCTCCGGATTGTTCGTCGAGATGCTGCGCCGCACCGTGGCGATGAGCCAAGGGGTAGCGACGGCAAGCGAAGAGGCGCTGCCGCCGATCGAGACTCTCGACGGATTTGGGCGGTTGCAGCGCGCCCCGCCGACCGCCCGCCCGATCTCCGGTAAGGAGGTGGCTTCGGCGATCGCATCTCCGCAGCATCCGCCCGGCTTTTACGGTACGACAGACAGCAAGCGTGCGCTCAATCTTTCGGCCGGGATCGCAGAATTGAAGCCGATCGCGAGCCTGCCGCCCGGCAGTACACGGGAGAGCTTCCCGAGCGGCCGCGAGATCGATCTTCGGCCGCCGCTGCTGACCGCGGCACTGCTTTTGACGCTCGCGGATTTGCTGATTGCCTATGCGCTCCGTGGCTTGTTGGGAAGACGCCTCGGGCAGCCTGCCGCAGCCTTTCTCTTCGCGGTGCTTGGCGCGGCTTCGGCAGCGCGTGCCGACGACGCCTTTGTGGTGCAGGCGACTTCCGAGCTTCGTCTGGCCTATGTGCGGACCGGGAACGATCAGGTCGATACGGTGAGCCGCGCCGGGCTTGTCGGCCTGACGGCGACACTGAACCGAAGAACCGCGGTCGAGACCGCCGATCCGCTCGCCGTCGACATCGAGCGGGACGAGCTGATCTTCTTTCCACTGCTTTATTGGCCGGTGGTTTCCGACCAAGCGCCACCTTCCTCGACAGCGGTCGAACGGATCAATCGCTATCTCGGGACCGGCGGCACGATTCTCTTCGATACGCGCGACGGCGACGATCAGACCCCCGGATCGTTTGGTGGTGCTGCGCTTTCGGCGCAGCGTCTGCGTCGCCTGGTGGGCGCCATCAAGATTCCGACCCTGGTGCCGATCCCGCCCGATCACGTCTTGACCAAATCCTTTTACCTGCTTCACGAATTTCCCGGCCGCTGGAACGCCGGGTCGCTGTGGGTCGAACCCGTCGAGGATCGCGTCAATGACGGAGTCTCGAGCGTCGTCGTCGGGGCCAACGACTGGGCGGCCGCCTGGGCTGTCGATGGGCAAGGGCGTCCGGCTTTCGCCGTTGTCCCCGGCGACGAGTCGCAGCGCGAGATGGCGATGCGGTTCGGCGTCAACCTCGTCATGTATGTGCTGACCGGGAACTACAAGTCGGACCAAGTGCATGTTCCCGCGATCCTGGAGCGCCTCGGCCAATGAGCGTAG
>DASQCY010000827.1:0-1599 GCA_035634495.1 Allostellaceae bacterium | reverse complement strand
GAGGGTGATCGCACTCAAACGCTTTGTGGGCCGCCTTCGATAACACGGAGAGCCGGTTGGATGGCCGCGAGCTGCACGTTGTAGGCCACTATCGGCTGGGTCAGCCCTTTGAGCGTAAGCTCGCCGACTTCTTCGAGCGGTGTTGTCGCTTCCACACTGACGGCGACCCGTTGGGCGACGAGGATCTGCCCATCCTTAGCCTCAGCGCAGAGGCGGGCGGCGAGATTGCATACGGTGCCAATCGCCGTGTATCCGGCGCGATCGGCAAAGCCGATCTGGCCGAGCGTTGCATAGCCCTGGGCAATTCCGGCACCGAATCCGAGTACCCGGCCACGTCGGCGCCACGACGTGATCAAAGCACCGGCCGCCTCGCGCATCGCGACGGCCATCTTGACTGCGCGCTCAGCCGGGTCAGGGCAGGGCACCGGATCGTTGAAGAATACCATGATCCCGTCGCCTGAGAACTGGTCGAGTGTGCCCTCGTACTCCGCGACCAGCGGCCCCAGCGCGCCGTGGTATTCGCGCAGGAAGTCGAGGACTTCTTCGGGCTCGGCGGTCTCGGTGAACGCGGTGTAGCCGCGCAGATCGCAAAACACGACGACGATTTCGCGGCGATGGCTTTCGAGGATTTTTTCGTCCCCCTGCGAGACGATCAGCTCGGCAAGCTGCGGCGCGAGAAACCGCTTCAACCGCCCGACCCTTCCCAACTCCTCGACCTGTTCGGTGACCCGCGCTTCGAGACCACGGTTCAATTCGGCCACCTCCTCGGTGCGCTGACGTAATTCACCGAGCAGCCGCGCGTTCTCCATCGCGATAACCGCCTGGGCGGCAAAATTTTCGAGCAGCTTGATCTCTTTGTCGGAAAACAGCCGAACCTCTTGGCGGCTAGCGACAATCAGTCCGAGGAGGCGGTCGTCTTTCCGCAACGGTACGTACAGACTCGTGCGTATGCCGCCTTGTTCAAACGACGCACGAGCGATCGGATCGGCGCTCTCACCTACATCCGGCACCTGCACAACGCGAGCCCCGCTTAACAGCTTCCGGATCGGATGCGCTGGGTCGGGCCGGAACCCTTGCCGCAGCCGATCGGCCAAGCTTGGTACAAGACCTCGTGTCGCCACCGCGCGGTTTTCCTCACCGTCATAGATAGTCAGGCTCCCGATCTCTGCGCCGCATAGGGCATGGGCCTTCTCCAGTATTGCGTCAAATACTGGTGCGAGACCACCGGGGGAGGAATTGATGACGCCCAACACCTCGGCAGTAGCGGTCTGCTGTTCGAGGGCCTCGCGCGTCTCGTTCATCAGCCGCGCATTCTGCATCGCGATAACCGCCTGCGCCGCGAAATTCTGCAACAGCTCAATCTGCTTGTCGGAGAACGGTCGGACTTCTTGGCGGTAGCCGGCAATGTAACCGAGCAGTGCGCCATCCTTGCGTAGCGGCACCAGCAACAGCGTGCGAGTGCCGGCGAGGTCAACGGACAGCTGAAGTAGACGGGCGGCTGCCGGTGTGCTCTCTGCCACAAGCGCCGCCATATCGACGATATGGACGCAGCGCTCGCCGCGTAGCAGCGGCTCGGGAGCACTGCCGGGCAAAGGCCGG
>DASQCY010000826.1:0-5285 GCA_035634495.1 Allostellaceae bacterium | reverse complement strand
AAATTTCCCGGTTAAGGCCCGTATCCGGGAATTAACCGGGAATCGGCGAGTCCTCCACCACCGCAAGGATCAGCCTTCCGCCTGGCCATTAAAGCTCGATGCTCGCAGCGAATGCGCCCAGGATCGCGCAACGAACCTACTCCCCTCCGCCGGTCTTCGCTCGACGGCGAGCTCGACTTTGTCTCCATCAGCTCAATGACCGCGGTGAGCGCCGCATTGTCCCGCAAGTGGGCCGAGCTGGTTGAAAGTTGTTCCCGGTTCCGACGGTCGGCTTTCACCGGTAATTGGAGTGAGCCGACCGCTGTTGCCGGCGGCGGGCAAATTCCGCATCGTGCAACTGGGACTAGACGCAGGAGAGGATCGGAGCATGGCGCGCGAGGGCTATTTCATCCTGGACAGCGACCTCCACCTGATGGAGCCGTTCGATCTTTGGGAGCGCTATCTCGAGGGGCCGTACAAAGCGAACGCGCCGCACTTTTTTGCCGCGCACCGGCGCCCGGAGGAGGAAATCAAAATCGTCGGCATGGAGGTGCAGGGGCTGGCGATCCCGGCGCACGGCCGCTCGCCGGGCGCGATCGCCTCAAGCCGCGAGTTGCGGCGGCGCAGCCGCGCCCGGCATCCGCACTTCGAGGTCGCACAGGCGCAGGGGTTCGATGCCGCTTCGACCCTTACGGCGATGGATATCGAGGGGATCGATGTCGCCGTTATGTATGGCACCCGCGGCCGGCAGGTCCTGTCGCACGATAACCTGCCGCCCGATTACGCGGCGGCGCTTGCGCGCGCTTACAACAACTGGACCCATGATTACTGCGCGCATAACCCGATGCGGCTCAAATTTGCCGGCCAAGTGGCGATGCACGACATTCCAAGCGCCGTCTCTGAGGCGCGGCGTTGCGTCACCGAACTGGGCTCGGTCGCGATCATCGGTACCCCAAACCCGGTCAATGGGCAGCACCTGCACGACGAGGCCTGCGAGCCGCTGTGGGCCGAGATCGAGCGGCTCGGCGTGCCGGTCGGCTTCCATCCAACCGGCGAGACCTCGCTGAGGGAAGACGCCGGTCGGCGTTATGTCGGCCACACCAATTTCCACCCGATCGCGCATGCGATTCGCAATCCGGTCGAGCTGATGGGCGCGATCGCCAGCATGACCACCGGCGGCGTGCTCGAACGCCACCCCGGGCTCTGCTGCGCCTTTCTCGAAGGCACCGCCGGCTGGCTCTACTGGTGGCTTTGGCGGCTCGACGACCAGTGGGAAAAGTTCGGCCCTGGCTGCGAGCGCCAGTTGACGCTGCCGCCGAGCGAATATTTCAAACGGCAGTGCTATTTGGCGCTCGACGCCGACGAGGAGCCCGCGGTCGATGTCGTCAAAAAGCTCGGGGCGGACTATTTTGTCGTGTCGACCGACTACCCGCATCCGGACGGGGCCTTTCCCGAGGCGATCAAAGAATTTCTCGCCCTGTCGCTGGATGACGCGGCTCGGCGCAAGATCCTGTGGGATAACTGCGCCCGGCTCTACGACATTCCTAAGCCGGCCGCGCCGCTGACGCGCGCAGCACCTGCCGCCGCGGCCGCGCAGTAGATGGGGCCAGCGCGCCCCCGGACACAGTGTCGGACGATGAAGCACATTTGTGATCGGCCGAGGGGAGGACCGTGGCTCTCTGGCGCTGCGACTGGGCGCGCCACGGAGGAGGTCTGGTAGCTCGCTTGGCTGTAATGGCCTGAGTGTTCGAGATCCACCTTGAAGAGGCAGGCAATGAACACGACCACCAGCCCGGTTTACCGTTGGCGCATAGGTGAGGTCGAAATCACCCGTGTGCTTGAATTCGAGGCTCCGCTATTCGAGCCCGCCTTGATTCACCCCGAAGCGTCGCCGGAGATCATTAAGGCGCATCGAGCCTGGCTTGAACCGACGCTAATGGACCCGGTCAGCGGCTTTATGATCTTCGCGTTCCACAGCACCATCATAAAGACACCGCAGGCGACGATCCTCGTCGACACCTGCTCGGGCAATGACAAGGGCCGCCCGCATAAGCTGCGCTATCATATGAAGAACTGGCCCTATCTCGCCAATCTCGCGGCCGCCGGTTTTGCGCCCGAAGACATCGACTATGTGCTATGCACGCATCTGCACGCCGATCACGTCGGCTGGAACACGCGGCTCCTCAACGGCCGATGGGTGCCGACATTCCCGAATGCCCGTTACCTGTTCGCCCGTGAGGAATGGGAGCACTGGCGGGTGGCTGAATTTCGAGCCACCTACACGACCGATCCGTACTATGAGGACAGCCTGCTGCCGGTCATGGAGAGTGGCCAGGCAGACCTCGTCGGCATGGACTATGCCTTCGACGACAATGTATGGATCGAGCCGTGGCCGGGGCACACACCCGGCCATATCTGCGTCCTGGTGGGATCTCCGCAAGCCTCTGTGGTCCTGAGCGGCGATATCATGCATACGCCACTGCAGTGCGCCGAACCCCAGCTCAACAGCTGCTTCTGCGTCGACGCCGAAACGGCGCGCGCGACGCGGTGGCGCTTCCTAGAAACTTTCGCCGATAGTCCTGTGATGATCATCCCCGCGCATTTCCCAACCCCCACCGCCGGTTGGATACGGTCGCGTGACGGAGCTTTCCGTTTCCACTTTGACCATCTCCGCTAAAGCGGCATCGGGGGTGGTGAGCATCAAATGCCTCTTGGCGACGGCGCTGCGTGCCGATCCGATCGACGATCTGGCCCTTCGTCGTGATACGAAGTTTAATCTTCAGCCTCCACCCGCGACTGGCTCAGCGCTGCAGCGCGACAATCTGACGATTGGCAAAGGTGAGGCGTTCGGATTGCAATCGGATGATGTAGATGAACAGCGCTGAAAGATGCTCGGGCCGCGTCTTCTTCAGACTTTCAAACGCGTCGCGGTAAAGCGACCATGCAACGGCATCGGGAGCGGCGAGCAGGCTTGCTGACCGTGTTACGCCCAGGAAAAAGCCGATCTCGCCAACCAGCGTGTGGGCGCCGAACACTCGCACACGCAGGGGCGGCTGCCCCGGCCTTTCCAAAATGACCGTGACGGGCCCGCGTTCGACAAAGATCAGACTGTCCGTTGGATCGCCCTGGCGGCAAAGGTAGGACTCGGCGTCCCGTGGAGCCGGGGTGAGGTGAGCGCAGAGTTCTTCCGCGAACTCGTGGGAGCCGAGCGCGTCCTCGAGCCAGGCTCCCAGCGTTGGTCGATTGCCGCGGGATGCTGCGCGAGCTGCCAACAGCATTTCCTCGGCGTCTTCGAGGGCCTTGTCGAGGTGCTCGCAGCGACCCACGCGGTCGTCCAAGCCGGCACTCGCGCTCAGTATGTTCGCCGCCGAGGACGATAGCGCAGCCATCACCTGACAGGCATCGTTCTTGCGCAACAGCTCCCGAATTTTCGCAAAACACGCTCCGGCCGATGAATCGATGCCGGTGACGCCGGAGAAATCGAAAATCACCTGCGCCGGCTTATTTTCCGCAACCAGCCTCGTCACCCGCTCCTGAACGGAATACGCAGATCCGAAAAATAGATATCCGGCCAGTTCGAAGACCTGAACCTGCCCGCCACACTCTGCCAACAATGCACTCTCCTCCGCCGAGCGGATTACCGACGAGGTTCGCTCGTCAAGGCCAAACTGGTGGCGGATCACCCGGATCCGGCTGACATCGACCGCAAAGATCACACAGCCGGCGAGGACGCCGAATAGCAGTGCTTCCAAAAACCCGCGCTCGGCCGCGATCAGGACGATGGCCACGACGACGAGCCAGTCCCGCAAGGGGAGACTGCGGCGGCTGAGGACGCCCCAATCCCAAATGAATTTGGCTCCAAGCTGGACCAACAATCCCCCCAGCACGAAGCGAGGGAGGTAACCCACCAAACTGCCACCGCCGATCAGCACTGCCAAGGCGACCAAGCCGACCACCACGCCGGAGAGGCGGCCAGTCCCCCCGACCGCCCGGTTGGTCAACGTACCGGTGACGTGAACGGTGCCCACGAAACCCCCGGCCAGCGCCGAAGCGACATTAGCCAGCCCCTGCATCCTCAATTCGTGGTCGACGTCGGCATCGATTCCGGTGCTCAGCTCGAGGACCGTCGAATTGAGCAGCACGCCGAGAATTGCCATCACTGCCACCGCGACGAGGTCGCCGACAACCGGCCACAACGCGGCCCATTGGGCGTGGAAATATTCGCCAGTGAGCAACGGGAACACCGGATGACTATCCGCGGGCGCAGCGAACATCAAACCGGACTGCCGCACAGTGTGCCCTGGCAGTCCGACCACGGTCAATACGCCATGGACAAGGAGTGTCGCGGTCACCAAAGCCAGCGGCACCGCCAGCGGATTCCTCAACCGCGCAGTGAGCAGCCATAGCGCGGCCGCCCACATTACGGTGATTCCTAGCAGGAAGCCTGTATGCGGCTCTGCAAAGGATGCCAGGGTCGAACGCGAGAGCGGCACACCGGTGGCCATACGGATCGCCCCCGATACAATTAGCCACCCGGTGGCAGCAAGAAACCCGGCGACCACCGGATAGGGGACGAACCGAATCAATTTGCCGAGCCGTTTCCAGCCCAGCGCGAACAGCGCTAACCCGGTCAACAGCGCTGCACCCCCGAGGCCGGCGACCACCAGCCCCAGCGCCTGATCGGGAGGCAACCCAGACAACACCGGCGCCAAGGTGACCATCATGGCGGCCAGGAGGGCGGCCGTGTTGCCGACCGGCCCGGCGATCGCCGAGGGAAAGTTACTGGTCAAAGCGACGAAAATTGTGGTGACGGCCGTGGTGATCAGCGCCGCCGCCACACCCTGACCAAGGAACGGCTGTAGCGGGCCGGTGAAGATCAGTGCCCCGTTCGAAAATGCCGAGGCCAACAACAATAAAGATGCGATTAGCCCAGCGCCGACGTTGCGCAATGCTCGAACCATGCCCGCGATCCCCCGTCGCCGCCTTCCACCCTCGTGAAAGGATAGTTAACCAAGCTCTTTTCGGCGTCAAATTCTCCGGCTGATGAAGCGATCGTCTATGAGCGGCTGGGCGGCGAGTTCGTAGGCCATGGCACCGTCAATCACTCGACAGACGAGTACGTTCGCAGCGGCGGGCTCCATCATACCAACACCGTCGAGAGCTTCTTTTGTGTTGCTGAACCGGGAATTTTGGGGTCGCAACCGGGAAATTAGCTCCCGCGAAACCGGCAAAATTTCCCGGTTAAGGCCCGCATCCGGAAATTAACCGGAAAATCGCCGGCCTGGCTTCCAGCGCAGTCATTGACC
>DASQCY010000825.1:0-1519 GCA_035634495.1 Allostellaceae bacterium | reverse complement strand
GCGATGTCGGACTCGAGCCGAAATATCGGCTGACCGTTGTAGGTAACGTCGAGCGTCTGCATGAAATCAGCCGGGATGTAGTTGCGCGTTGCCGGGTCCATCTGCAGGCCCGAACTGTTCGGATGGCTGATCAACAGCTTGACGTTTATGGGCTCTTCAGGCTTCGATCGATCGGCGAGGCTCAATTTCATTTTTCCGAGACGTTCGAGGGCGAGCGCCTGGTCCTTGCTCGCCGGCGCTGAGCAGCCGCCGGCCGCCTTGATGAACCGTGCGGCCATGTAGAGTCGGCCGTCCGCCGTTTCGGCGACGGCATGGAGGTAGGTGTAGTCGTCGATGCGGACCCGCGTCGCGATTTCTCGTGCGTCCGCGATCGGTCCGAGCAGGAAGTGCGCCGCGAGCGGCGACGGATTGTCGTCGATGATTAGATAAAAGCCGCGGATTTCGGGAGCGAGCGTCCCCGCGACGCGGATCGCCACCGGCACAATTGCAGCGTCCTCGGCGCGCGCTGGGGCATCGACTGCGACGAGGTCTCCGGCATCCTCGACTACCCGATCGCCAAAGATCGCATGCCGGAGATCGGACCAGCGGGCCATGCGCTCAGCCTCAGTCGGCTCGGCGCGGGCCGCTCCGCCGAATGTGAGAATAACCAGCAGGAAGATGGCCATTGATCGGGTCATTCCCACTCCAGCTCCTTGTAGGCCGCCGTCACGTTGCGCGGGTGGTAGTCGTCGAATAGCAGCCACTGGCTGCGTTCCGAGTTTGCGACATGACGCCAGGCATCGGCAATCCCGACTCCCGCCTTGATGGCGGCCCGCGTATCGCGGGCCACCGCTTCGAGATAGCGCCGCTCGGGTTCGGCGGCTTCGGGCCATTGCACTGAAACGGGGCCATGGCCAGGAACGGCGCGGTCGGCCGGGATCGCCGTCACCTCGCGAAGCTCCTTGAGCCAGCCGACGACGCTCCCGTCGATGACCGGGATACGGTCGACAAAGAGCAGATCCGCGAGCCAAAAGGTGCGCGTCTTCTCGTCGAAAATCGTCAGATCGTTGTCGGTGTGGGCCGGGCCATGCGCCCGCAATGTGAGACGCCGTCCGCCCAGGTCGAGATCGAGCCGGGTGGAAACAAGGATGGTCGGCGCTACCACCTCGCTGCCCTCTGCCTCATTGCCGAGAGCCTCGCGAAGTCGCCGCAGGTAATAGTCGCCTCGTTGCGCGAGGGCGCCCGGCAATTTGACATGGCCAACGAAATCGGGATGGTCGTCGCCGAAAGCTGCGGCACCGAAGATGTGGTCGGGATGGACGTGAGTCAGGACCACATATCGGATCGGCCGATCGGTGAGCGCCCGGATCGCGGCGCGCAACTGGCGACCCTCTCTAGAGCTGCCGCCAGGATCGATCACCGCCACCGCGTCGTCTCCGAGAATGAAGCCGATGTTGGCGATCGCATCGTCATTCGCCGGAGAGGCCCCTTCATGCACTCCGTTGTGCACAAAGACCCCGGCGGCAATTTCGATGACCGC
>DASQCY010000824.1:0-5165 GCA_035634495.1 Allostellaceae bacterium | reverse complement strand
CTCCGCCGGCTGCGTGCTCGCTAACAGGCTCACCGAAGATCCCAGCGCACAGGTTTTGCTGCTGGAGGCCGGGCCGGCTGACGATTCGATGTGGATCGACATCCCCGTCGGCTTCACGAAACTCCTCAACAACCCTCGCTATAATTGGCGGTTTGCCACCGACCCGGAACCGAACCTCAACGGCCGCTCGGTCCCGATCCCTCGCGGCAAGACCCTCGGCGGCTCGAGCTCGATTAACGGCATGGTGTATGTCCGCGGAAATCCGCTCGACTACAACACCTGGTCGCAGTTCGGCAACCGTGGCTGGTCGTACGATGCTGTACTGCCCTATTTCAAAAAATCCGAGCACTACGAACCTGGCGGCGGGGACGCGCGGGGACGCGGCGGCCCGCTCAACGTCGCTGCGCTGCGCGAGCAACCCGAGATTTGCGACGCCTTCATCGAGGCCGCTGTCGCCGAGGGGTTCCCACGCAATCCCGACTACAACAGCGGCAACCAGGACGGTTTCGGATATTACCAGGCGACGCAGAAGAACGGCCGGCGTTGGTCGACGGCCCGCGCCTTTCTCGATCCAGCGCGCCGACGCTCCAACCTGCGCATTGAAACGGAGGCTCTTGCGACACGCATCTTGTTCGACGGCAAGCGGGCCGTCGGTGTCGCCTACCTCCAGCGCGGCGAGGCACGGGAAGCACGCTGCCGACGCGAGACAATTCTCGCCGCCGGCGCGGTGAAGTCACCACACCTTCTCGAACTGTCCGGCGTCGGCAACCCCGAGCTTCTGAAAGCCGCCGGCATCCCGGTTCGGCACGAATTGCGGGGCGTTGGCGAGAACTATCGCGACCATTACTCCTCCCGCCTGAACTGGCGGGTGAAGCTGCGGGTCACTCTAAACGAGCAGACCCGGGGTCTCGCACTCGCCAAGGAGATCGTCAAATACTACGCGCAGCGTCGCGGCGTGCTGACCTTCACCGCTGCCATCGCTCATGGATTTGTCCGAACGAGCGTGGGGCTCGCGGTGCCGGACGTCCAGTATTTCTTCACCCACGCGAGTTATGCGGATCCGGCGGTTAGGGAATTCGACCGCGCCCCGGGGATGACGTTGTCGGTGTACCAATGCAGGCCGGAATCGAGGGGCTCGATCCACGCGAAATCGCCTGATCCGGCCGCAGCGCCGGCGATACGGCCAAACTATCTTGCCGACGAATTGGATCAACGCACGCTGGTCGCCGGCTTGAGGATTGCCCGGCGGATCATCAGCAACCCAGCTCTCGATCGCTATCGCGCGTTCGAGATGAACCCCGGCGACCAGTGCCAGAGCGATGACGATTTCTTAGACTACGCCCGGCGCTCCGGGCAGACCGCGTTTCATGTCATCGGGACATGCAAGATGGGCAACGACCCGATGGCGGTAGTCGATGACGAGTTGCGTGTACGCGAGCTAGAGGGACTGCGCGTCGTCGATGCGTCGATCATGCCGACGATGGTCTCCGGCAACACCAACGCAACGGTCATCATGATTGCCGAAAAAGGGGCCGACATGATCAAAGCCGCGGCTTCCCTGCGGGCACGAGCTGCATAGCCCAAAAGAGGGTAATAATATGCTTCTCCGGTGGATCGATTTATTAAGTAGGTACATGCCTCGGGCCTGCTATCTCAATCAATCTTTGTCCCTCCTTACCTTACAAGCTTTTCGTCGAATTTGTCGCTGACCGAATAGCGGCGGACTCACCGGCGGCCCTCCAGCAGCGCCTCGAAGCCTTTGGGCGGCACGAAAGACGGCTTAGGGTCGAGGAAGTCTTCAAAGCATGACGACGGCCCGAACCCCCTCGCCCACGTGTTCGACAAGACCGGTACGCGGCGCCAGGCCGATCTCGTCCGCGTGCTTTTGCGAATCGAGCCAGCCGTCCACGAGGATCAACTGGCCCCCGATAATAGCAATCACGCAATTGCCTCATTCTCATCGCATCATCTCGAAACAAGGAGGTGATGGCCTTGGTTTGGTGGAGCCTGGACGATCATCGCTTTCAACCGGAACGAGAGAGTTTGCTGTAGATTTGCTGCAGATGCAGCAACACGCAATTGCTGAGACAATTCTTGGTTGCAGCTGGCGACCGTCGACCGGGTCATGCCGAAGCGAGCCCTGATCGGCTTGGGCTGCCGGAGACTGGCATGATATCCTCGACGGTGACGATCAGCGCCACTGGGAGGGGAAGATCGTGTCCGAGCCGATTTCACCCGAGCGTTTCGCCGTCCTGGTCGAGCGCGCCGGGCTGAAGCTGACCCCGGAGCAGTTCGAGGAATTACGGCAGGGCTACCGCTTTGTCGAGCGGATGGTCCGGACGGTGCGGCGGCCCCGCGACCGGGCGGCCGAGCCGGGACACATTTTCGTCCCTCCGAAGCTCTGAGACTGGCGATGGACCCGACCCTTCTGACCGTCGCCGCGGCGAGCCGTGCGATCGGTGAGGGCACCCTCTCGCCGGTCGCGCTGACCGAGGCCTACCTCCAACGGGTCGACGCGCTCGACGGCGAGCTGCACAGTTATGTGACCGTGCTGCGCGATGCAGCGATCGAGGCGGCCCGCACTGCCGCCCGCGACATCGCCGCCGGACGGCGGCGCGGCGCGTTGCACGGCATCCCGATCGGACTGAAGGACATCTACAAGACCCGCGGGGTCCGCACGGCGGCGGGCTCGCGGCGCTACGAGCGCTACGTGCCGGAGGAGGACGCCGAGTGCTGGGTCAAGCTGCGCAACGCCGGGGCGATCCTGCTCGGCAAGCACGAAACCCACGAATTCGCGATCGGCGGACCTGATTTCACCCTGCCTTTCCCGCCGGCACGCAACCCGTGGAACACGGCGCATTATCCCGGGGGGTCGTCGAGCGGGTCGGCTGTCGCCGTTGCCGCCGGTCTGTGCGCCGCGGCAATGGGGTCGGACACCGGCGGCTCGATCCGCGGGCCCGCCGCCTATAACGGCATCGTCGGGCTCAAGCCGACCTACGGCCGGGTCAGCCGGCGCGGGGTCTTTCCGCTGTCCTATGCGCTCGACCACTGCGGTCCGCTGACCCGCACGGTCGAGGATTGCGCGATCCTGATGCAGGTGCTCGCCGGATACGACCTGCAAGACCCGGCCGCGGCCGATGTCCCGGTCCCGGATTACAAGGCGGCTCTGACGGCGCGGCTCGACGGTCTCACGATCGGGGTCATCCGACACTTCCACGAGCGGGACGCGGTAGCCGATTTCGGCGCCGAGAGCGCGCCGAGTGCTACTTATAGCGCCGCCTTCGACGCTGCTTGCCAGACCTTGGCAAGCCTCGGCGCCCGGCTCATTGACCTGGAGCTGTCGCCGCTGATCGATTACGTGCTCGCCAACCAGCTGATCATGCTGGCCGAGGCCTATGCTCTGCATGAGACCGATTTCCGCGAACGGCCGCATCTTTTCGGTCATCACATGTTTGCCCGCATCGGGCTCGGCGCTTTTTTGAGCGCCGCCGATTATGTCGAAGCGCTGCGCCGGCGGCGCGAGCTCGCTGTCGAGTTCGCCCGTGCGCTGGAGAAAGTCGATGTCGCGGTGTCGGCGAATGCGACCCGACCAGCGCCGCGGATCGACGAAACTTGGACCTATTCGGCCTATGAGCGCGCGTCCTACACGGCGCCCTACAATCTGACCGGTAGCCCTGCCCTCTCGGTGCCGATCGGCTTCGAGAACGGATTGCCGCTCGCCTTTCAGATCACCGGCAGGCCATTCGACGAGGCCCGCGTAATGCGAGTGGGCCATGCTTTCGAACAGGGGACCGAGTTCCACCGCCAACGCCCCCCGATCGCCGATTCCCTGCCGCAGCAATTATCGAAGGCCAGGCCGATATGAGCACAACCGAAGGCTTTGCCCATCCCGAGTTCCTGATCGAAACCGAGGCGCTCGAGCGCCGCCTCGGCGAACCCGGTCTGCGCATTTTTGACTGCACGACCAATCTGATACCCGACCCGAAGACCACTTATCAGGCTGTGCCCGCGCGGGCCGAATTCGAAAAAGGGCACATCCCGGGCGCGCAGTTCATCGATTTGCAAGCCGATCTCTCCGATAACAGCCAGCGCCTCCGCTTCATGCTGCCCGCAGCCGCGGCGTTCGCCGCTGCAATGAGCCGCTTTGGCGTCGGGGAGGGCACCCAAGTCGTGCTCTACAGCACTGCCAGTGCGTGGTGGGCGACGCGGGTGTGGTGGTTGCTGCGCGTCTTCGCCTTCGACGATGCCGCGGTGCTCGACGGCGGTTGGCAGAAGTGGAGCCGTGAGGGGCGGCCGGTCGAGACCGGCGCGGCCACGCAGCGGCCGCCCGGAAATTTCGTCATCCGCGAGCCGCGGCCATTGATGGTCGACAAAGAGGTGGTTCTGCGGGCGATCGATGATGGCGCCGTGTGCACGTTGAACGCGCTGTTGCCGGAGCAGCACGCCGGCACCGGCGGCAACAGCTATGGCAGGCCCGGACGGATCAAAGGCAGTGTCAATCTGCCGGCGGCACATCTGATCGATCAGGCGACCAACGCATTCCTGCCGGCGGCAGAGTTGCGCCGGCGGTTCGGATCGGTCGGCGCGTTCGGCAAAGAGGTAATCACCTATTGCGGCGGCGGCATTGCGGCAAGCGCCGATGCGTTTGCCCTCGTGATGCTCGGTCACCCCGACGTCAAGCTTTACGACGCATCGATGAGCGAATGGGCGACCGACCCGACCCTGCCTATGGAAACCGGCTGACCGCCGCGATCAACTACCCGATCGCCCCGCTCTCCGTAGGCTCTTACGAGCGTGAGGGTTATAAGGTGCTCGGCCGCCTCGAATGCGATGCGCCCGGGCACACTCTGAATGACGAAGAAGCTCGGCGTCTTGCCTTAACCGATTTTCTGGACCCAACAAGTCGTCTCGGTGTCAGCGGCGACGCAGAGATACGGGATAGAAGTCAGCGATCCGTCAACAAGCCGTCCGCAGTAAACTATGAAACCGAAATAATATTCTGATTTAAGCCAATCAAATTACATTGAAAAATTATTAGCTAACTTAAAAGTTAGCATCATATTCATCAATCTTCTGGAATCTCCCGGCTGCCGAGACGGATTTTCGAGGACGTCCCGGTCGTGCCGCGCGCAAGCGGAAGGAGTAATCCCGATCGGGTCAACTGC
>DASQCY010000823.1:0-5772 GCA_035634495.1 Allostellaceae bacterium | reverse complement strand
AAGGACGACATTTTCCACATGCCGCTGCCGGCGGGTGCCGCCGGCCAGTTCAGCTATCATGTGCCGTTCACCAACATGGTGATGGGCTATTCGAAAAACCGCAAGGCGGCGATGGATTTCCTAGGCTGGATCCACACGAAGGAGGTCTACGACCCCTGGTACGCCTCGCAAGAAGGCTTTTCGGTCGGCGCGACCAAGGTGTGGGTGAATCACCCGTTGTGGAACAACGACCCGGTCATGCTGCCCTACCGCACCGCCGTGTTCAGTGGCCGCTTCGCCGGTTACGCCGGCCCAGCGAACCGCCCCGCGGCGGAGGCGATCTCGAAATACATTATCGTCGACATGTACTCGAAAGCCGCCCAGGGCCTGCCGGCCGAGGACGCTGTCAAATGGGCGCATGGCGAGCTGGTAAAAATCTACGCGTGATGCTGCAGGCTGAGGTTTGCGCTGATCATCTTCAGACAGCATGGATCTGATCGTACGGAATGTCCGTCTGGCGGATCGGCCATCGGCAGAGCCCGTTGACGTCGGTGTTGCCGGCGGCAAGATCGTCGCGATCGAAGATGGACTGACCGGTGCCGCGGAAGCCTATGATGCAGGCGGGCGCCTCGGTTGCGCCGGTCTAATCGAGACGCATATCCATCTCGACAAATCCCGGATCATCGACCGCTGTCCGCCTGAAGTCGGGCGCGAGATCAGCCCGATGCGACAGGTCGCGGCGATGAAGCCTAGCTTTACGGTCGAGGATGTGCGGCTCAGAGCCGAGCGCACACTCGTCGATTGCATTCTGAACGGCACGACGCGGATGCGCACCCAGTTGGAGGTCGATCCCGCGATCGGCATGCGCGGGTTCGACGCAGTGCAGTCGCTGATCGCCGATTATAAGTGGGCGATCGACATCGAAATCTGCGTCTTCCCGCAAGATGGCCTCACCAATTATCCGGGAACTGACGAGCTATTGGTCGAGGGTCTCGAACGCGGCGCGCGAGCGATCGGCGGCGCGCCACGCTACGACACCGATCCTGGCGGCCAGATCCGCCGGATCTTCGATCTCGCCCGCGAATACGATGTCGACATCGACATTCATCTCGATGTCGGCAACACGCCAGAGGCTATGAATATCCATCTCGTCTGCGAGCTGACCGAACAATACCGGCGCGGCGGACGGGTCGTGGTGGGTCACATGGCCAAACTGTCGACGATGCCGCCGCACCAGGTCGCGATCCTGGCGCGCCGTCTTGCCGATGTCGGCGTTGCCGTCACCGTCTTGCCGGCGACCGATCTCTACCTGATGGGACGCGACCAGGATCACAATGTCCGCCGCGGCGTCGCCGACGCCAATTTTCTCGTCGAGCACGGCGTCAACTGCTCGCTATCGACCAACAATGTGCTCAATCCGGCGACACCCTATGGCGACTGCTCGCTGATCCGCATGGCGAACCTCCATGCCAATGTGCTGCAGATCGCCGGTGCGCTGCAGCTGCGCGAATGCTTCGCGATGCTGACCGAGCGTTCGGCCCGATTGCTCAATCTGACGGACTATGGGCTCGCCGTCGGCAACCCGGCCGACATCGTGGTCATCGATGCCGAGACGCCCGAACAGGCGGTTGCAGAGATCCGCCAGCCGCTCGCGGTCTTCAAGCGCGGTCGGGGGACGGTCGTCCGGCATCCGCCGGAGCTCGTTCGGCCGCAGTGAGTTGTCCGTTTTAGAATGCTTATCCCGGCTTGCGTATGATCGCTGACTACGGTTGCCTGCGCAGGCTCTTTCGAACCAGGGACGCAAGTCATGAACAGATCGGCGTTGACGCTGTGCGCGGTCTTGGTCGCCGGTGCACCGTCGTTCGCGGTGGGCCAGGGCATATCCCAATGTACCGTCGGCCAAATCGTGACCGATCAAGAAAATAAGACCGGGGTCGTCATCTCGGCAGGCAACCACCTCTGCCAAGTCAAATATCCCGATGGCCAGGTTTATGGGTGGATCTATTGGAATCTGCGACCCGCCGCCTCGTCCGCGAAAACAGAGTCGCCGCCGCTCGACACAAAGTTGCCCGCGCCCGTTGCCACCCCTGCGGCGAACCCACCCGGGAGTGGCGTTCCGCTTCCGACCATCCTCAGAGCAGTCCCCTCGACGCATACGCTCGTTTATCGCGCCGACACGCGCGGCCATGTCGCGATCACAGCCCTGGTCAACGGCGCGCCGGTTCGGTTTCTCGTCGATACCGGCGCAAGCCGGGTTACCCTGACACACGACGACGCGCGCGCCGCCGGTATCGGCGGCAGCGAGCTCGTGTACAATCAGCGCTCGCAGACCGCCAACGGCCTGGCTCGCGAAGCGCCGATAACATTGCGCGAGATCCGCATAGAGCAGCTGTCGATCGATAATGTTGCCGCCGCTGTGAACGAAAATCTAAACGTCTCGCTGCTTGGAATGAGTTTCCTGAAGCGACTGAAAAGCTTCGAGATGCGGGAGGGGGCACTGACAATCAGCTGGTGAGGGCCGGCCGCTCTGCCAAAGCCGCTGCCGGCAACAGGGTGTCGGGGAGCGGTTTTCCGTTCGTCTCCGGCAGGAACGGCGCCGCGGCGACACCGAGGATGAAGAATGAGCCGACGATCGTCGCCGCCGAGGCTGACGATCAAGGTGCCGGCGATCAGCGGACCGACGCAGGAGATCCAACGGGGCGCGTTGAAGCAAAAGGCGACGGCAGTGCCGCGCATCCGCGTCGGGAACAGCTCGGGCAGCCAGATCGGGGCCCAGGCCCAGATCCCGCCGGGAAGAAGCCGAAGACCGTGACTGTGACGAGCAGTGCCCCGATCGACTGAGCCCACATATAGACAACTGGCGTCAGGATCAGGCACATCGCATACCAGATCATCGCCGTGGGCTTGCGGCCGATCGCGTCGGCACAGAAGCCAAGGCTGATGAACCCGACTATGGCAACTCCAGTGCCGAGGAGCCCCGCCACCGCGGAATAATAGGGCGCCGACAGACCCGCCTTGGCGGCGACCGTGCCGACATGGTCGGAACAAAGGTGGCTACACCCCAGAACCCGAAGGTCACCGACAGCATCATCAGAAACGCAGGAAAGAGCCGCCTGCGGGCGCCGGGGTCGAGAAAGGCAGCGTTGGTGTCCATGCCGGGGCCTTTCCCGTTCTGCGTTTCTACCCCGTCCGTTTGCACGTCGGGCACGTTCAATACCGCCGGAAAGTATACGCTCGCGTTGCAGCGCGGCAATACCCCTATCGACAGCCGTTGGCGGTCAGGGCTCGAGGAGGATATCGACGCGGCGGTTATAGACAGAGGGATCGCTCGACCCGGTCTGTCCGATCGGCTCCTGCCGGATCATCGTCCGCTCGATGCCGTCCGCCTCGAGCTGGTCCGTCACGATCGAGCTGCGCGTCTGGGCGAGATATTTGTTCGTTTCAGCCGTCCCAGTGGCGCTTGCCCGCGCCTGAACGACGACCTTGTGGGCTCCCGTTTCGCGGGCGCGCTTTGCCGCATCGGCGATGATGGTCTTTGCTTCGTCGGAGAGGAAAGCACTGAATTCGTCGAAATAGACAAGAAAGCGAGGGCCACTCTGATTGGCGGCGCTCGGTGCCATCTGAGCACTCGCAGCGGTGGGGATTACGAGCACCATCAAGATCGTCACCAGACGCCAATACCTCCAAAATGCACCAGACATTGCGTTGCTCCGTTGTGATTGCACGATAGCCGCCGCGAGCCGATAGGCGGCACGCGGATACGACATCATCTCTCGCCGTAGTATTGGCTCGCTGCTCAGCGTCGTCGTCGCGTCGCGACCTGACTGTGCGGAGTTATCTCCTCGGCCATCCACGACTGCAGCAATGTGTGTCCTACCGCGAGCACCACCGGACCGAGGAAAATGCCGACCAGTCCAAAGGCGATGAGGCCGCCGATGACCCCGGCCAGGAGCAGCACCAACGGCAGGTGAGCTCCTTTCCTGATCAGGAACGGCCGCAATATGCTGTCCAGACTGCCGACTACGATGGTCCACACCAGAACAAACGTCCCCCACCCCGACTCACCCGTCCAGTATAACCAGATCACGACCGGCACAAGCACCGGCAAGGGTCCGAGCTGGGCAATGCACAGCATGAACATAATTGCCGTCAACACTGCGGCAAACGGCACACCGGCGAGCGCGATCCCGACGCCACCGAGGACCGACTGCGCGACCGCCGTCACCACCACGCCGAGGGCGACGCTGCGGATCGCCTGGCCGGCCAACCGGACCGACTGCTCGCCGCGGTCGCCTGCGAGACGATATCCAAAACGCTGCGCGGCGGCGGCGGCGCGTTCACCGCCGACGTACATGATGGCCGCAATGACCACGGTGAGAAGGAACTGCACAAATACGATTCCTAAGCCACCCAGCGCCGCGACAAACCAGCTCGCCGCGTCACCGGCATACGGCGCCGCCTTCACGACCAATGGCTCGACGCCGCTGGCGGCTATGCTTTCCCAGAACTGTGCGGCCCGTTCGCCGAACAGCGGAATCGCGGCAAGCCATTCCGGGGGCGGCGGCAGCTTGAACGATTTGAGTGACGTCCCCCAGTCTACGATCCGGTCGAAGTTGTCGATGATCGTCGTGATGGCGAGCCAAAATGGCACGACGAAGACGAGCAGCAGGGCGAGGGTCATGATTGCGACGGCGAGCGCGCGGCGGTTCCACAGTCGATGCTGAACCCGCAGCATCACGGGCCAAGTGGCCACGACGAGCGTCGTCGCCCAGATAACCGCCGGCAGAAACGGTCGCAAAATCCAGAAGCAAGCGGCGATCAGTCCTGCGACAAATAAAACCGCAAGCGTTGTACGGGTGAGATCGGACCGTCCTTCCATTCCACGCAGATGAAGGGTGCAGTCTCGGCTCAGCTATCTCACTTGTGTACCATCAGTTGCAGGCGGTGACCGTCGGGGTCGCGGAAATAGATGCAACGGTCCTCGCCCGGGCGGCCGGTAACGGTGACGCCGTGTTCCTCCAGTTCAGCCCTGAGCGTATCATACGTCCCCGCGGCGACGTTGAGAGCCAGATGATTGAGATCGTTACTGGCGGTCAGCGGGGTATCACCGACCTTTTTGAACAGAGCCACGCCCTGACGGCCGGCGTGCAGAAACACCTGCTCCTCGTCCTCCCGGTATGGAGTCATACCAAGGATCTCGGTGTAGAACTTTTTCGAGCGCTGCACGTCATTCACATGCAGGACGACATGGTCGACCCCGGTCGCCTGGATCATCGCTTCCTCCATCTTCCTGTTCGGCTGCCGGCTCAGGCAATCCGTTAGGCTTGCGAGCGGTTTACCGCCGGCATTCCAGTCCTCGCGAGACGGAGTCCCGGATATCGGGCCCCGCCTTCGGAGCATAGAATTCCGTTTCAGGACGCTAATGTCCAGCACGATCGGCCTTTGATGAACGGTTGTCCGCCACGATCGCCATATCGGGGCTTCCCGCATAGATCAGCCGGTGCAGACGCAGACGGTGTATCGTGTGCCTCGGATCAAGTTCTGCGACGCGACTAGCATGCCGCCTTCGACAAGTTGTTGGGCCAAAGGAGGGCCATCAGCTCGTCTTTGCTCACCAGCTCACCGGGGCACTGCACCAGGGCGATCAGGAGATCCAGCGCGCGATTGCCGAGGTGCAGGGGTCTGCCGGCTTCCAGCAGGAGTCGCTGTCTCGGAAGTGGGCGAAAGGGGCCGAACGCTATCTCGCGCGCTCCAATGAAACCGTGGTTGGATTAACCACGCTTTACCTCATCT
>DASQCY010000822.1:0-2130 GCA_035634495.1 Allostellaceae bacterium | reverse complement strand
CATCGGGGTGATCCCGGCGAGGCCAAGCCGGGTGGCGATCTCGCCTTCGTTGACCTCGCCGGCGCGCGCGAGGCTCGGCTCCTCCGGGTGCTGGAGCACCAACAGATCAAAGCTGCGGGCATAGGCCAGCACGCGCCGCATAACGAGCGCGTCGGCGACCGCCTTGACGCCGTCGGTGAAGCCGAGCGCGCCGTTGGCCGCGAGCAGGCCCATCTCGGTCAGCTCATGCCCCTTGAGCCCCTTGGTCGCCGCCGCATAAGTATGGACCTTGGCAAGCTTGACCTCGCGGGCGCGGCGGGCGAGGAATTCGACGACCGACACATCGTCGACCGGCGGGTCGGTGTTCGGCAGGGCAACCATCGTCGTGACACCGCCCGCCGCTGCTGCCCGTCCGCCGCTCTCGATCGATTCCAAATGCTCGGCACCGGGCTCGCGCAATTGCACGCGCATGTCGACGAGCCCCGGTGCCAGGCAGAGCCCTTCGGCCATCACCATCTCGGCGTCCCGTGTCGCGGCCGAGAGATCGCCGCCGATTCCGGCGATGCGCTCGCCCTCGACCAGCAGGTCGCCGGCCGTGTCGAGCCCGCTCGCCGGGTCTAAGAGCCGGGCATGGCGGATCAGCAGGCGGTTCACGGCAGCGCCGGTCGAATATCGGTACGGCTGAAATCGTCGCCCTTGAACAGCAAGGTATGGTCGGTCGCTGCTGCGAGCGCGTAAGAGAAACAGTCGCCGATATTGAGGCTCGCCGGATGTCGGCCTCTCCCAAAGCGGCGAAACGCGTCGACGGCAATCTCGGCCTGCTGCGGCGTGACGCTGACGATGTCGAAGCCGCCGTCACGCAGTAAAAGGTCGACATCCGCTCGGCCGGTCTCGCCTTTGCGTCCCTCGATGACGAACGACAGCTCGACCCGGCTCACGGCCGACAGCAATCTGACCGGGGCATCGGCGAGGGCGCGCGCGAAACGCCCGGCGTCGGACTCCCCCAGGAGGACGGCGACCAGCGCCGAGGTGTCGACGACCATTCAGCGCCACATGCCAGTTTCGTCATAGCCGACGATCTCGTCCGGACTGCGTGTGTCAATGTCCGGCAATGCCGCGCAATGCCGGCCGATTTCCATCAGCCGATCGGCGAGCCGAATCGTTTTGCCGCGCCGCCAGCGCTCGCGCTCCAGCCGCTCGGCAAGCGCCTTTCGAATCGCCTCCGTCAACGTCTCGCCGGTCAGGTCGGCGACCGCGCGGGCGAGGCGATCGGTCTCCTTGTCCTTAAGGCTTAGCGCCATGCTGCTATTCCTATATAATTCGACTATGAATATAGACACGATGTCAGTCGCCGTCGAGAAAAGCTTAGCAGCTCGACCGTCGTTCGGATCCCACTGCAGGGTCGACTAGCCGGGCGTGGTGGAAGATCCGATGGTTCACGACAGCGGCGGGCCGTTGCCAAGATCGCGGGTCAGGATCTCGAGGCACGCCATGCGCACCGCGACCCCCATCTCGACCTGCGAGCGGATCAGGCTGCGGTCGATGTCGTCGGCGATCTCGCTGCCGATCTCGACACCCCGGTTCATCGGCCCCGGATGCATGATCAGCGCATCGGGCTTGGCGGCGCGCAATTTGTCATAGTCGAGCCCGAAGAAGTGAAAGTATTCGCGCGCCGACGGCACAAAGGACCCGTGCATGCGCTCGCTCTGCAGGCGCAGCATCATAACGATGTCGACATCGGCGAGCCCTTGCGCCATGTCGTGGAACACCTCGACCCCGAGCTTTTCGATTTCGGCGGGCAGCAAGGTGCGCGGTGCCACGACCCGCACCCGCGCCCCCATCGTGTTCAATAGCGCGATGTTGGAGCGCGCCACTCGGCTGTGCAGGATGTCGCCGCAGATCGCCACAGTCAGCCCGCCGAGCCGGCCCTTGCGCCGACGGATCGTCAGCGCGTCGAGCAGCGCCTGGGTCGGGTGCTCGTGGCTGCCGTCGCCGGCGTTGACGACCGCACAGTCGACCTTCTCGGACAAGAGATGCACCGCCCCCGATTCGGGATGGCGGACGACCAGCACGTCGGGGTGCATCGCGTTCAACGTCATCGCCGTGTCGATCAGGGTCTCGCCCTTGACCATCGAGCTCGCCGGCACCGAC
>DASQCY010000821.1:0-2300 GCA_035634495.1 Allostellaceae bacterium | reverse complement strand
ATCGAACCCGTTCTTCACGCTCGCGGTCAATAGACCGAGTACTAACGCGGCCAACACGGAAATCATACCCGTAGTGAGCTTGACCGCATCATGCGTTTCCAACGACCGATGGTGCTCGGGAAGTCGTAGGCTCAGCCAGTGCCCGAACATCGATGCGGCGAACACAGACGCGAAAACGATCGGAGCTTCCTTCTTTGCGAACATGCAAGCCACTGATTCAGCGCGATAATTATATGCGAGAGGGGGTTTCTACTGGGTACGCGTGAGGCCGAGGAGGTCGTGGGCCTTTTGTTGGAGGGGCGTCGGCCGCGCCGTGCGAGTGAAAGGCTGCCTGGGGGCGATCGCGGTAACGAGGGTGTTTCGGGTGAGCGTGGCGAGATCGGCGAGGAGAGTGCGGAAGCTGTGGACCGGGAGACCGTCCTCGGTCCGGCCGGTGGTCTGCTTGGTGACGGCGGCGGAGGAGCGCTCGGCTTTGGCGACGACGCTGGAGCGCAGCGCTTCGGCCGCCTCCTTATCGGTGTCGTCGTAGAGCATGGGTGCCAAGCGCTGGCGCATGTGCCATTCCAGGTAGTAGGCCAGCATGCATAAAAACACGTGGGCGCGGACGCGGTCGGCCAGCCAGTGATAGACTGGCCGGACCTGGAGGTCGACGGTCTTGATGCAGCGGAAGGCGCGCTCCACCAGGCTCAGGGACTTGTAGCTGCGCACTGTGGCAGTGTCGTCGAGCGCCGTGGCGGGCAGGCTGGTGCGCACGACATAGATGCCGTCGAGGGTCGCCTCGGCGGCGATTTCCTCGGTCTTGCGAGCGAAGCCGAGGCGGGTGTCGGTGATGTCGAGTGCGAAGTGCTTCGCCATCTTGTGTTTGTCGAGCACGGCGCCGACTTCGAGGGCGATTTCGGCCGTGCCGCGCAGCGGCTGGCGCTTGCGGGTCACGGCGGCGGCGAGGCGGGCGAGGTCGCGCTCGGTGGCGGCGAGCAGATCCTCGCGCTTGCGCGCGCGTTCGGCGGCGAGCGCCCGGTTGCGGCAGACGATCAGGCGCTCGCCGGGGAAATCGGGCGAGGTAATGGCCGCCATGTCGCGGTCATCGAACAGCGACATCTGTAGCGCGCCGGCCTCGCACAACACCTTGATCGCCGGGGCGCGCAAGGCGGTAATCCAGTCGAGCCCGGCCGATTTGATGTCCTCGCTGATCCGGGCCTGGGTGATCAAGCCCCGGTCACCGACCAGGACGACATGGTCGAGACTGAAGCGCGCTTTGAGCTTGGTCACTTGGCTGGTTAGGGTTGTCGGATCTGCAGTACTGCCGGCGAAGACCTCGATTGCCACCGGACAGCCATCAGGGGCGCAGAGCAGGCCATAGACGATTTGCCGTTTGCCCCGTTTGCGGTCACGGCTGTAGCCGAATTGGGCGAGCGGACAGCAACGGCCTTCCAGGTAGCTCGACGATACGTCGTAAAGCACCAACGTACCGCCGGTGAAATGGCGTTTGGCGAGAGCCGCCTCGATCGCCGGCTGGCGGACCGTCAACCAGTCGAGGGCGCTGTAGAGCTCGTCCTCGTCGACCATCCCGAGACCGAGCTGTTCGCCGAGGCTGGAGGTCGCAGTGTCGGGCGACAGCGCGCGGGCGGCGGCAAGCTTGGAGCTGGGATCGAGGATGCGGCCGACCACCAGGGCCAGGACGAGGTCGCGGCAGCGATTGCCGTCCGGGCCGAGCAGCCGATCGAGGCCGATCTTGCGCGCCGTGCCAAGCGCGGCGTCGACATGACCGTGCGGCAGCGAGCGGATAATGGTGATGGCATCCAGTTCCTTGGGAATGACAGTGCCGCCTTTCAGCAGCGCCTTGAACCCGGCAATCCGCTCGTGCGGCCAGTTGGAGAGGTTCAAAAGCGTGCGCTTCTTGACCTTGCCAGCCTCGCGGTAGCTCTCACGCAACAGGATGGCCGGGGGCGAATCGCGGTTGGGCACCGATTCGATATACATGGGAAGATGATAACTCATCATCGCCGGCAGACACAACCGATAAATCGATCTATACATGGCTACAATACAACAAACCTAGAGAAGATAATGCCGAAATATCAATCGCTTGATGTTGGGGAAAGAGGGAACTTCAGGCTAAGAAGGGAGCTGCGAGTAGGCTGACCGGATGATGGAACTCTCATACCGTCGTCACCGGTTTCCGCCGGTCGTCATCCAGCATGCGGTCTGGCTTTACCTGCGCTTCACGCTCAGCTACCGAGACGTCGAGGATCTCCTCGCCGAGCGCGGGCTCGACATTTCCTACGAAACCGTTCGGAGCT
>DASQCY010000820.1:0-11078 GCA_035634495.1 Allostellaceae bacterium | reverse complement strand
TTGGCGTTCAACATCACTTTCGTCGCATTCGAACCGCCGAGCGACGTGATTGCGAGAAGCATCGCGATGACGCCGAGATAAATGGCGGTTAGCCTGCGGAATGTTGCGTCGGACTCGGCGCTGTGGCCCTCGTGAGCCTCCTCTATTTTCTCACGAATTTCAGTCGCTTCCACCTGCTCCTCCGTCGCGATGCCGTCAACTGTCGAGGAAATCGCGCACGAGCCGCGCCACCTCATCGGTCTGCTCGAGATGTGGCAGGTGGCCGGCGTGGTCGATAAGCTCGACATGGGCGCCCGCGATCCGCTGCGCGAACTCGTTGGCATAGGCAGACGCGATCACCTGATCCCTATTCCCCCAGATGATCAAGGTCGGCACCGCGATCCGGTGGATGCGCCTTTTGAGACCCTTGTCCGGGATCGGCCAGACAAATTTCCCGGTGCAGGCCTGCGACCAGATGAAGCTGGCTTGGGCGTCGACACGGGCCGCCGGATCGGCGGGGAGCGCGAAAAACCGCTCCGCCGCAGCCCCGGCAGGGTCGGCAAAGAGGACGCCGCGGCGTTGATCCTCGGGTAGAATCATCCAGTTCTTGACCGGCAGATCCTCCCGCCACAGGCCGAGCGGGTCGATCAGGACGAGCTTCGTCACTCGCCCCGGCATCGCGGCGGCGATCTCGCAGGCGAGCATGCCGCCAAACGAGTGGCCGATCAGAGGCGGCGTATCGAGGCCGAGACGGTCGAACAGCTCACCGTGATAGACGACAAGGTCCCACCACTCGTCGAGCTGATGGATCGCATCGGGATCTCCGGAGGTGGTCCCGGGATGGCTCGGCGCGTAGATCCGATGAGCCGGCGCAAGGCGTTCGAGAAAGTCGCGGTCGTGCAGCCCCCACGGGCCGTGCAGAAACATCAGCGGCGGCCCGTCCCCGCTGATCTCGACCCGGGTCTCGACCTTGCCCTGCCAGAGCCGGATTCTGCGCTCTTCTACCGCCGCCATGTCGTGTCCCCCGCGCCTCAGGATTCGGCGGCGGCTGCCGCGGTGGGGATAGAGTGCTTGACCCGCAGCCGCGCCGGCCACCAGCGGTCCTGCCATTCGTCGTCCCAGATGCCTTCGAGATAAGGCAGCACGTCGCGGCAGAAAAGGTCGATGTTCTTCAGGCACAGCTCATGCGGCATCGAGCCGAAATGCAAGAGTGCCAGCAGGTGGCCGATGCGCAGCCGCTTGACGCCCTCGATAAGCTGGTCGCGGACGGTCGCCGCACTCCCAGCGATCAGAAAGCCGCGCTCGACGAAGTCCTTGTACTTGAGCTCCCGCAGGTCAAAGCGCTCGCGCAGCGGCGCTTTGAGGGTCCGCACCAGGCTCGGATGGTCCTGGTAACCGGGGATCGCTTGATAGTATTGCGGCGTGTAGAGCAGCTTGTGAAAGAAGTATTCGACGTGCGGCGCATATTCTTCTGCCGCTGCGTCGCTCTCGGAGACCCCGATCAGCTGCAGGAAGCCCAATCGATAGGGGTTGGCATCGCGCCCCCGTCGAGCGACGGTGTCCCAATAATAGTCACCGAGCGTTTCGGCGTTTTTGGCGCCGAAATAGCTCAAGTGACAGAAACAGTCGTCGCGGTCGACCACGAATTCCACCGTCGTGGCACTCCCCGAGCCGGGGATCCAGATCGGCGGATGGGGCTGCTGGATCGGCCGGGGCCAAAGGTTGACCATCGGCAGCTGGTAGTGCCTGCCGTTCCAGGCAAAGACCTCTCGCGCTTGCCAGGCCTTCAGTACCAGCTGCAGCGCCTCGCGGTAGCGCTCGCGCTGCTCGACCGGGACGACCCCGTTCGAGATAGTCGCATCAGTCGGCAGGCCGGTCGGGAAGCCGGCGACGAGCCGCCCGCCGCTGAGGCAGTCGATCAACGCGTATTCCTCGGCGATCCGCGTCGGCGGGCTCGTCGAGGGCAGCGTCGAACCGATCTGAATGATCGCGACATTGAGCCCATTCGTCAGCTTGGCGAGAGCCGAGCCCATCAGGCTCGGGTTGGCCATGAACCCGTAGACGTTCTGGTGGTGCTGGTTGGTGCACAGGCCGTGCATGCCGGCCCGCGCGGCGTGCACCATTTCATCTAGAGTCCAGTTGAAGTACTGGCCGACCTTGTCGGGATCGGCGACATCGAACCACACGGGATCGATGTAGGCGGATTTGTAACGCTGGTCGAAATCCGGCGCCAGGTCGCGATAGGGCATCAGGTGGAACATGCAGACTTTCACGGCATCACCTCTCCCTTCGGGTGCTCGGCCGGATCGCTTGCCGGGCCGCTTCCGAGCATTATACCATTCTACCTTGCGAGCAATCGTCGGATCTCTCAGCCCCAAGACCTGTGGTCCCATCTGTCATGTACAGCTATTTGATGCGTCGTATGGCTTTCGGCGTGGTCACGGTCATCGGCGTATCCATAATCGTGTTCATGGTGCTGCGCATTCTGCCAGGAGACCCGCTGGTCGCTATTTTTGGCCCGGAAGGCTATACCAAGCTCAGCGAAGCGGAACGCGCCCACTACATGGCGGAGCTCGGGTTGAGCGATCCGCTGGTTGTGCAATACCTGCATTGGGTGGGAGACATCGCGCGCGGCAACTTCGGCAGATCCTTCTTTCGCGCCGAAAGCGTCGGCGAGATGATTTTGCGCCGTGGTCCGCTGACTGCGGAAATCGGCATCATGGCGGTGATCCTGTCGTGGATCGTCGGGATCCCGGTGGCCATCGTTAGCGCGCTGCGTCCCAACAGTCTGGGCGACAATGTTTCTCGCTTCGTCAGCATCATTTTTTTGGCCGTCCCCGGCTTCTGGTTGGGGATGCTGATCGTGCTCGCCTCGCTATTCTGGTTCGGCTATCGAGTGCCGCTGGCCGGGGCGGCGCTGTGGGCCGACCCGTGGGCGAACCTGCAAATTGTCATCGGACCAGCCGTGGTGCTCGGTCTGGGGCAAGGGGCCTACATCGCCCGCATGGCCCGCTCCAGCCTGCTGGAGGTCATCCGCGAGGATTATGTGCGCACCGCCCGCGCCAAAGGATTGAGCCGCCGTCCGGTGATCGCCTTCCATGCCTTGCCCAATGCGCTGCTGCCGGTCATTACCCTATCGGGCATTCTGCTCGGGTTCGTGCTCGCCGGATCGATCCCCGTCGAACGGGCCTTTGGTACGCCCGGGCTCGGGTATGCCATGTTTACGGCAGTCAGCGAACGGGATGTCTTCGTCATGCAGAACCTCGTGTTCTTGTATGCCGTTGTATTCGTCGGGTTGAACATTCTGGTCGACGTGACTATTGCGTGGCTGGACCCGAGGATCCGTTATCAATGACCGTCACAGAGTCTGAGACCCCCTATCCACTGCAGCAGGGTCCGCCGGCTGTCGAGCACTCGCGGCTTCGGCGAATCGGGCGCGGCCTGCGGATGCTTGTCAGGCGGTCTCCGCTATCGGCCTTCTGGGGATGCATCGCCGCAGCCATCCTGCTGATGGCCACCGCGGCGCCGGTTTTCGCGCCCTATGAACCATTGAAATCAGACTTCAGGGCAATGTCGAAACCGCCCGACGCAAAGCATTATTTCGGCACTGACCAGATCGGCAGGGATACGTTGAGCAGGGTCATCTACGGCAGCCGGGCGTCGCTGACCGTAGCCATCGGGGCGGTGCTGTTCGGAACTACCCTGGGTGCCCTGTGGGGCCTCGCGAGCGGCTACTTCGGGGGACGCTTCGATATCGTCAGTCAACGGATCATCGAGTTTCTGCAGTCGTTTCCGGATCTGATCCTGGCGATGGCGATCGCCATGGCGTTGGGTGCCGGTATCGGAACGGTAATCGTTGCCATTGCGATCACCCGCATACCGTTTGGCGGGCGAGTGATCCGGGCGGTGGTTCTGTCACTGAAGGAGATGTCCTATGTCGAGGCCGCGCGCGGCCTCGGCGCCTCGCACCTGCGCATGATGGCACGGCATATCCTGCCGCAGTGTGTGGCGCCCTATTTGATCCTCGCAACCACCCATTTGGGGGTCGCGATCATCATCGAAGCCGCACTCGGGTTCCTCGGCGTGGGCATTCCGCCGCCGACCCCGACCTGGGGCAACATGCTGGCGGATGCCTTGAACGCGGGGCTGGTCCCGCCGTGGTGGCTGGTGCTGTTTCCGGGGGTCGCCATCACGATTACCGTGCTCGCCTTCAATCTCTTGGGCGACGGCATCCGCGACATCCTCGATCCGCGACTGCGTAAAGCGGTATGACAGGCGGGAAAATCAGAGCAAATGAGTATACCAACGCAGGCTGACGCCATTTGCTCGAGGCTGGTCGGACTATTGGCTGATACTGGCCTTGGTCACCTTAGCCGTTTCCGGTCCGGCGGGCGGACAGACTGCCGACAGGGTTTACCGGCTGGGCGCGCTTATGCGGAACGCCGGCGCGGTCGAGAGACTGCGGGCCCTCATGTTGCGCGCGCTCGCCCGTCAAGGCTTCGTCGAGGGTCGGAACCTGGTCCTTGAGGTCCGTACCGGGGCCGCCGCAGAGCTCCCGGCACTCGCCGAAGAGTTGCTCGCGACCAAGCCCGACGCAGTCCTCGCCAACGGCTCAGTTGCTATAGCCGCGGTTCGAGAGCACTCCAATACGGTGCCAATTGTCGGAGCGGCCATCGGCGGGGATCCGGTCGCTGCAGGTTTCGCGGTGAGTCTGGCAAGGCCAGGCGGCAACGTCACAGGGTCCCTGATGCTGGCCCCGGAACTCGATGCAAAGCGCCTGGAGCTTCTCCACCAAGCAGTGCCGACCGCGCGGCGTATAGCCGCGTTGGGGACCAGTCCAATGGCGGCCAGGGAGAACTTTGCCCAGGTAGGCGAGGCTGCGCACGCGCTCGGCGTCGAGTTGTCAGCTTTTTACGCGGAGGTACCGGCAGACTATCCGGCAGCCTTTGCCGCGATGCGGTCGGCGGGCGCGCAGGCACTGGCCATCCTCTCAGCGCCGGACTTCTTTACAAATGCGTCCACGCTTGCTGCGCTGGCCCTCGAGGCCGAATTGCCGACCGCTTGCGAATGGCGAGAGATGGCCGAACAGGGCTGTCTGCTCGGCTACGGTCCGAACCTTGCTGAGCTGTACGGCCCACCGCCGATTACGTCGCCCGCATCTTTCGCGGGGCTGCCCCCGGCGATCTGCCGATCGAGCAACCGACACATTACGAGTTCGCCGTCAACTTGAAGACGGCGAAGGCTCTTAATCTCGCGATTCCGCCGGCGATCCTGGCCCGCGCCGACGACGTGATTGAATGAGCCGCGGGGGCTGGGAAACACGCGCTCCGCATTGCACTTCTCGAAGGCTAGAGTCAGCTTACACCGTCATCAATCGCGATCCCTTCGTACAGATCGGACATCGGGATTTCGATGCCGACCGAAGTCAGCGCGATTGCAGCTTCGCCGACGCGCAGGATCTCGGTGATCCACTGCCCGCCCGCCCGCCGGTGCAGCTCGGCATAGAGCCCGTCCGAGGCGATCAGCACGATCTCCTGCACGGTCGCGATTTGCCTGTAGGCCGGCAGCTTGACCCGACGATCATGGCGCTCGGTGCTCGGCGATAGGATTTCAACGATCAGAAACGGATCTTTGATCGCCTGGCGCCCCGATTCGTTGCCCTCGCAAGTCGCCGCGATGTCGGCTTCGAAATAGGTGTCGGCGCGATCCGCCCGGATCACCCCGGCTTCGATCTGCGCGTTGCAAGGACGTCGCTTGGACAACGCTGCGTCGATACGGGAGCCTAAACGCATCGCAAGAATTCGGTGCGCTTCCGCCGGCGGTGCCATCGCAACCGGGAAGCCGCCGATCAGCTCGTAATGCGTTTCAGTGCCGTCGTCCCAGCGCAGAAACTCATCGAGGGTCATCGGCTTGATCGCAAGTTCGGCCATCGGATCCTCAGTATCCGTTACTCTCCGGCGGGCTTGGCCAGCGGGAAGACCACGCCGGCGTCGTGCAGGTGGCACGCGGTCCAGTGCCCCTGTTTGACCTCGCGCAGCGCCGGGACCTCGTGCCGGCAGCGCGCAAGCGCATAGGCGCAGCGGGCGTGGAAGTGGCACCCCGGCGGCGGGTTGATCGGGCTCGGGACGTCGCCTGTCAGGATCACCCGTTTGCGAGCCCTGGCACTTGCTTTGGGGATCGGCACGGCCGAGAGCAGCGCCTCGGTGTAGGGGTGCAGCGGCATCTCGAAGAGGCTGGTCTTGTCGGTGGTCTCGACAATGCGCCCGAGATACATCACCGCCACCCGATCGCTGATGTGCTCGACCACTGCGAGGTCGTGGGCGACGAACAGGTACGACAATTTCAACTCGTCCTGAAGGTCCATCAAGAGATTGATGATCTGGGCCTGGATCGACACATCGAGCGCCGACACCGGCTCGTCGCCGACGATCAGCTCCGGGTTCAACGCCAGGGCGCGGGCAATCCCGATGCGCTGGCGCTGCCCGCCGGAGAACTCGTGCGGGAAGGCGTTCACCAGCTCGGGCCGCAAACCGACCCGGTCGAACAAATGCGCGACCCGCTCGCGGCGCTCCTTGGAGGCGGCCACGCGATGGATGGTCAATGGCTCCCCGACGATCTCGCCGGCCGACATCCGCGGATTGAGCGAGGCGTAGGGATCCTGATAGATCATCTGCATTTGGCGCCGGTATGGCAGCATCTGCGCCGGGTCCAGAGCGGTGATGTCCTCGCCGTTGACGAAGATCTTCCCCTCGGTCGGCTCGAGCAACTTCAACAGCGTTCGACCGACGGTCGACTTGCCGCAGCCGCTCTCGCCGACGAGCCCCAAGGTCTCACCGCGATCGATGTGAAACGAGACGCCGTCCACCGCATAGACATGGCCGGAAACGCGCGAGAACACGCCTTTGTGGATCGGGAAATGCTTTTTGAGGCCGTGGACCTCGAGCAACGGGCTCATGCTTCGCCTTCGAGGAGTCGTTCGGCGTGCCAGCAGGCGATCCAGTGCCCGTCTCGGTGTTGCAGCAGCGGCGGATATGCCGCATGGCATTCGGCAGTTGCGAAGCCGCAGCGTGGCGCAAAAGTACAGCCTTTCGGCAGATTGGCGAGCGAAGGGACCATGCCCTTGATCTCGTTCAACCGCGCGCGACGGGCGTTGGTGTGCGCCGCGACCTCGAGGTTGGGGATGGAGCCGAGCAACCCCTTGGTGTATGGATGGCCGGGGTATTCGAACAACTCCTTGGCGCTCGCCTCCTCGACCTTTCTCCCGGCGTACATCACCACCACCCGGTCGGCATTCTCGGCAACCACGCCCATGTCGTGGGTAATGAGAATGATCGCGGTGCCCAGCCTGTCCTGGAGCTCGCGCATCAGGTCGAGGATCTGGGCCTGGATGGTGACATCCAGCGCGGTGGTGGGCTCGTCGGCGATCAGGACTTTTGGATCGCACGACACCGCCATGGCGATCATGACGCGCTGCCGCATGCCGCCGGAGAGCTGGTGCGGATAGGCGTGCACGCGACGCTCCGGCTCGGGGATGTGTACGCGGCGAAGCATCTCCACCGCCTGGTCCCCTGCGTCGCGCCGCGACAATCCTCGGTGCAAGGCGATCGCCTCGCTGATCTGACGCCCCACTGTCAACAATGGATTGAGCGAGGTCATCGGCTCCTGAAAGATCATCGAAATGTCGTTGCCGCGAATGCCCTCCATCTCCCTCTCGGTCAGATCCAAGAGATTGGTGCCCACGAAACGGATGGTGCCGCCGACGATCCGTCCGGGCGGGTCGGCGACGAGGCGCAGGACTGACAGCGCGGTGACGCTCTTGCCGCATCCGGACTCCCCGACAACACCCAATGTCTCGCCGTTGTGCACGTCGTAGGAGACGCCATCGACCGCCCGCACCACCCCGGCAGCGGTGAAGAAATGGGTTTGCAAATTCTCGATCTCGAGCAGCGGTGAGGCCAGCGCGGCGCCGGCATCGCGCCGCGCCTGTTCGATCGGCTCTACGTCATTCAAAGTGACACCCGCTCGTTCGGTGATATTTTCAAGGTCCGCCGTATCGAAGGATTATCAGAACACGCCGCGCTCAGTCCTGAAAAGAGCCAAAGGGAGAGACGTCATGACCGACCCTCGTGCCGTGCGCCCGTGGTGGAACCGCCGCGATTTCCTGCAGCGCAGCGCTGCCGTAGCGGCTGGTGCTTATGGGATCCGCTGGGGCCTCGCCGATGCCGCCGAAATACCCTTGGAGTTCGACGGTTCGAAGTTTCAGCTCGCGGCGCCCGAGCCCAACCCCAAATCGGGCGACGTGGTGCGCATGGGCATCCCTATACGGCCACCCCATTTCGACCTTCATCAGTCCGGTACCTTCTTCAACCTCGGGGTGATGGGATGCATGTTCGACAATCTGATCCGCCGCGACCCGCGCGACGGCGGCAAGACGATCATCCCCGATCTGGCGCACAGCTGGCAGATCGCCAAGGACGGCAAGACCTACACTTTCTTCCTGCGCCAAGATGCGCAATTCCACGACGGCGGCGAACTGACCGCAGACGACATCAAGGCCACCTTCGACCGCATCGCCAAGCCGCCGCAGGGCATCAGCATCCCGCGCAGCATCCTGTTCAGGGCGGTCAGCGAAATCAACGCCCGCGACAAATACACCGTCGAATTCAAATTGTCGGAGCCGCGCCCGGTCAACTTCATGATGTCGGCGATCGCCAGCGGCTGGAATGTGGTCGTGCGCAAGAAGACGCTGGAAGACAATAACTACGACCTGCGCAAGGTGAAGGACTACCCGGGCACCGGCCCGTTCCGTAGCGTCAAGTACGTCGAGAACGAAAGCTGGGTGATGGAAAAAAACAAAAACTACTGGAACAAGCAGATGCCCTATCTCGACGGGATAGAGTTCTACCACGTGCTGCCGTTCTCTCCCGAGATGGCGTCGGCGATTCTGGCCGGTCGGGTCGACTATGTTCTCGCAACGGATCCGGCCACATTCCGAAAGGCCAAGGCGACCGCGGGCATGACGACGGTCACCCACTACCAGAGCGTCATTCACGCGACGTGGGTAAACAACAAGCGAAAGCCGCTCGACGATCCGCGGGTGCGCCGCGCGATGCATCTGGTCCTCGACCAACCGGTCCTGCTGGGGGTCGTCAAGGATGTGGCGCCGATGATAGCCGGCGGCTTCCTTTATCCATTCTCGGAGTTCGCTACGCCGAAGGAGGAGCGCGAGAAGCGGCTCGGCTACCAGGCGGACCCGACAGCCGCGATCAAGGAGGCCCGCGCGCTGATGGCCGCCGCGGGTCATCCCGACGGCATCAAGGGGTTGGACTACATGGTCCGCGAGATTGCCATCTTCAAACTGTGGTCGCAGGCCATTCAGGCGATGCTAAAAGAGTCGCTCAACATCGAGTGCACCCTGCGCCCGGTCGTCGAGTCGGTGTGGTTCGGCGACGCCGCGAGCGGCAATTTCGATCTGGCGATCGGGGCCATCGTGTCGGCGCTGCTCGATCCCTCCGACTACTTCAATGCGTGGTACGGCAAGGACGGCCCACAGAACTACTCATTCTGGGACAACAAGGAATTCCAGGCTTTGTCGGCGCAGATCGACACCGAAATCGATTCCGAGAAGCGCCTGGATCTGATCCGCCGAGCCGAAACCATCTTGGAGACGGATCCGCCGCTGCTGCCGGTCGCCTGGGAGACGATCCACGAGCTCTGGTACAATCAAGTCAAGGGTCACAATCCACGCGAGGCTTTTGGCATCTACGATAACGTCCGGCACGATACGGTGTGGCTCGACAAAGCGTGAACCGGTCGCGCATTGACCAGTGACACCTGCCGGGTCGGTGATATTTTGACCCGCCTACGGACGATCGAAGCACGGCGTCCTCCGTCCTGAAAAGAGCGAAACGGGAGAGAAAAGAATGGCCGACTCGCACCTCACCCGTCCATGGTGGAACCGCCGCGATTTCCTGCAACGCAGCGCCGCCGTCGCGGCGGGCGCCTACGGAATGCGCTGGGGCCTTGCCGATGCCGCTGAAATACCCATGGAATTCGACGGATCGAAGTTCCAGCTCGCCGCCCCCGAGCTGAACCCCAAACATGGCGGGGTGCTGCGCCTGGGCGTCGGGATGCGGCCGCCGCATTTCGATGTGCACCAATCCGGCACGATCTTCAACCTGGGCAGCCAGGGCGCGATGTTCGACAATCTGGTCCGGCGCGATCCGCGCAACGGCGGCAAGACGATCATCCCGGACCTCGCGCACAGCTGGCAGATCGCCAAGGACGGCAAGACCTACACGTTCCACCTGCGCAAAGGCGTGCAGTTCCACGACGGCGCCGAGCTGACGGCGGACGACATAAAGGCCACCTTCGATCGCATCATCAAGCCGCCGCAAGGCGTCAGCATTCCGCGCAGCATTCTGTTCAGGGCGGTCAGCGAAATCACCGCTCCCGACAAATACACGGTCGAGTTCAAGCTGGCCGAGCCGCGCCCGGTCAATTTCATCATGTCGGCGATCGCCAGCGGCTGGAACGTCATCGTCCGCAAGAAAACCCTGGAGGACAACAACTACAATTTACGCAAGGTCGAGGTCTACCCCGGCACCGGCCCGTTCCGCAGCGTCAAGCGCGTCGAGAACGAAAGTTGGGTCATGGAGAAGAACAAGGACTACTGGAACAAGGGGCTGCCCTATCTCGATGGCGTCGAATTCTACAACCTGCTGCCGTTTTCTCCAGAGCTGGGATCCGCGATACTATCCGGCCGGATCGACTATGCGCGCATCACCGATCCGGTCACGTTCCGCAAGGCCAAGACCACCCCAGGGATTACGGCGGTCGATCACTACCAGAGCGTGATCCAGGCGACCTGGATCAACAGCAAGCGCAAACCGCTCGACGATCCGCGGGTGCGCCGTGCCATGCACCTGGTTCTGGACAAGCCGGTCCTGGTCGACGTCGTCAAGGATGTGGCGCCGATGCTAGTAGGCGGGTTCATCTATCCGTTCTCGGAGTTCGCGACGCCGATCGACCAGCTCACCAAGCGGCTCGGCTATCAGCCCGACCCCGCCGCCTCGATCAAGGAAGCCCGCGCGCTGATG
>DASQCY010000819.1:0-1973 GCA_035634495.1 Allostellaceae bacterium | reverse complement strand
TGCTCCGATTGCTTCCGGCGGGAGCGAATCGCCGGGTGGGCCTTGCACCACTGGAAAGCGCCGCCTTGTCACGGCGCACACCCGTTACGGTCGTTCGGTCCAATTCTTTTTCGCACATTGTTCTGCCTCGTCGATGCGGGGTATGGTGCTCGCGGTAAGCGCCACCGACCAGGGCTCGGTGGCGCCGCGACCCGTAACGGAGGGCAATCGGATGATCCATCATGTGTCTATCCCGGCGCAGGAGCCGCGGCACGTTGCCGAGGTGTTGGCCGAACTGATGGGCGGCAAGTGCTTTCCGTTCGGCCCGCTCGACGGCGCCTTCATGGCGGCGAGCGGTGACGCGCACGGCACGATGATCGAGGTCTACCCGGAGCGCGCTACACTCGACATCCCAGACCGCGACGATCAAGTCGTGTTCGGCGAAAACCAGGCGCCGCCGCAAAATTGGCCGTTCCACGTTTTGCTGTCCGTGCCGCTGCAGCAGGAGCAGGTCGAGCGGATCGGCGCGCGCGAGGGCTGGCGCGCAAAGACCTTTGGCCGGGGCATGAAGGGGCACAAGCCGTTCTTCCACGTAATCGAGTTCTGGCTGGAGAACCGGCTCATGATCGAGGTCGTGTCGCCGGTGATGGCGCGGGAATATGAGGATTTTCTGAAGGGCGCCCAGACGGCGATGATGAGCGATCCCGAATCGTTGCGCTTGATGCGGGCGACCCATTTGAAAGAGCCGGTGAAAGAGCCGGCCTGACGAACGGGGGAGGACCCAATGCTGGAGCTTTCGGACATCCAATCTTCGCAAGAAGAGCTGCAGGATTACTACACACAGCTCAGTGCGCAACACGTGACGCCGGCCTGGATCGGCGGCGGCATCAGCATCGAGCCTCGAAGCAAGGCCGTGCCTCACCTGTGGCGCTGGCGCGATTTGCGACCACAGGCGATGCGGGCGGCCGAGCTCGTAGGTACCCAGCAGGCCGAACGCCGGGTTCTGCGCCTGACCAACCCCGAGCTGGCCGGGGTGTCGGCCAGCAACACGCTGGTCGCCAACATCCAGATCGTGATGCCAGGCGAGATTGCTCGGGCCCATCGCCATTCTGCGGCGGCCCTTCGCCTGATCATCGAGGGCCGGGGCGGCTACACGGTCGTGAACGGTGAGCGCCTCCCGATGTTCCCGGGCGATCTCGTCCTCACCCCCAACTGGACCTGGCACGACCACGCCAACGACACCGATGCGCCGATGATCTGGCTGGACGGCCTGGATACCCCGCTGGTGCGGATGCTCGAGGCCGGGTTCTACGAGGAGTACCATCAAGAGCGGCAAGACCTCGGTGCGGGCGTCAACTCATCGCCGTGGCACTACCCGATGTCGGAGATGCGGGCCGCCTTGCAACGGCTAGCTGCCGCCGATTCCGGCGGCACCGTCGACGGGATCGCCCTCGAATACACCAACCGGCGGACCGGCGGACCGGTGATGCCGACCATCGCCTGCTACATGCAGCTGCTGCGTCCCCGCGAGAAGACGCGGGCCGCCCGCCGCGTCTGCTGCACGAACTATCACGTGGTCGAGGGCGCCGGCCACTCGATCGTGGGCGGGCAGCGGCTGGATTGGGAAGACAAGGACGTGTTCACGGTGCCGACGTGGACCTTCCACGAGCACGTCAACAGTGGCGACCGGCCGGCCTTCTTGTTCAGCTTCAGCGACGCGCCGGTGATGAAGGCCTTGAGCCTCTACCGCGAGGAGACCAGAGCATAGCCGCAGTATCCAACAGCTTTTTCACTGTGATCCGCGGGGAGCCGATTTCCGTCAACCGGCGTCGCGATAGAGCTTCGGGCGCGCGCGCACCGGATCCAGGAGGGACCAGTCGCCTTGTTCCACCTCGAAGCCTTTGGGAAACGGCGGCCGCGGTTCCATGCCTAGCGACCGCATGACCCTGTCGTCGCGATAGTAGCATTGCAAGATGATGCGGGTCAGGTACGCC
>DASQCY010000818.1:0-3837 GCA_035634495.1 Allostellaceae bacterium | reverse complement strand
GGCGAGCGCGATAGCTGTCCGGTCAGAGCCGCAGCGTTCGGCCACAAAGCGTCGCGCCGCCTCCGTCCTGTCGCGGTCGCGACCGACCATAACGACCCGCATCCCGGTCCGGGCGAGGCCAAGCGCCGTATAGAGGCCGATGCCGGAACTCGCCCCAGTGACGATCGCGATTCGGTCGGCTCGGGAGGAATTGCTCGACATTGGCGATTGGCTTGCGCTTACTCGTGCCTCGGCTGACGTTCCAACAGGTTGAACTCGCCAGAGGACCCGTAATGCAAATCATAGACCGTATCGCGCAGATTCACGACGATATGACGAGCTGGCGACGCGACATTCATGCTCATCCCGAACTCGGGTTCGAGGAACGGCGCACCTCCGATCTGGTCGCCGCGAAGCTTGCCGAGTTCGGCTGCGAGGTCCATCGCGGGATCGGCAAGACGGGCGTCGTCGGCCGGCTGCGGATCGGCGATTCGCCACGCTCGGTGGGTCTACGGGCCGATATGGATGCGTTGCCGATTGAGGAGGCCAATACCTTCGGCTACCGCTCGCAGCACGACGGGCGCATGCACGCTTGTGGCCACGATGGCCACACGACAATGTTACTCGGCGCGGCGCGCTATCTCGCCGAGACGCGCGCTTTCGACGGCACTGTCCACTTCATCTTCCAGCCGGCGGAAGAGGGATTGGGAGGCGCCGAGGCTATGGTTAAGGAGGGAGTGTTCGATCGCTTCCCGTGTGATGCGATCTTCGGCATGCATAATCGGCCGGGGCTCGCCGTCGGCAAGTTCGCCCTCCGGACGGGACCGATGATGGCCGGCGGCGGCTTTTTCGACATCTCCGTGGTCGGCCGCGGCGCGCACGGGGCGCGGCCCGAGTCGGGCATCGACCCAGTTGTTGCAGCGAGCCACATCGCCGCGGCGCTGCAGACGATTGTGTCGCGGAACGTCAGGCCCGTCGATACGGCGGTCGTCAGCGTGACCCGGTTTCATGCCGGCGATGCCTACAACGTCATTCCCGAGCGTGCGGTCGTCGGCGGCACGGTCCGGGCCTTCGAGAGCTCGACCCTGACGCTGATCGAACAGAATATGCGGCGCATTGCGAGCGGTGTGGCGGCCGGGTTCGGCGCGACCGCGGAGCTCGATTTCCGCAACCTTTTCCCGCCTTTGGTCAACGACGCAGCCGAGGCCGCCTTCATCGCCGATGCCGCGGCCGAGCTCGTCGGCCCGGAGAATGTAGACCGCAACGGCCATCTGGTGATGGCCTCGGAAGATTTCTCGTACATGCTCAATCGGCGGCCCGGCGCTTACATCGGCATCGGCAATGGCGATGAGCCTGGTGCCTGCCAGGTCCACAACCCCGGATACGATTTCAACGACACCATCCTGCCGCTCGGCGCGAGCCTCTTCGCCCGATTGGCCGAGCGCAAGCTCGCCCGCGGTTAGTGCTGTCGCTACGGGGTCCGGGTCGCGGAATTGGCGCGCGCGACCACACCGCGGATCTTGCCACGGTCGAACCAGCGCGCCTCGACGAGCTCCTCGGTGTCGACCGCGATCTCTTCAGTCATCGAGGCCAAGGCTGCGAGGCGAGGTTGCGGACGCGCCCGCCTCGGCTGCCGATGACGAGTGGCAGGGATCGCGGTACGACGCCGACTGCGATTTGAAGGTGCAAAGGGACATGGCTCAGACCCGGCCATGGAAACGGGTCGCGTGCGAGGTTAAGCTCGTCTTTCCACTAGAGGAGCCTAACCGATGAGCAGCATTGTGCGGGCTACGAGCCCCGAGGTCGCCGACCCACCCGCCGGCACCTGGTCTAATTGCCTGGTCGTGGACGGCGTTGCCTACGTCGCCGGCATGACCGCTCGGGGTAGCGGTCAGAGCGGCACCGTGGGCGACGAATATGCTCAAGCGAAGGAGATCTTTGGTAAGATCCGCCATCTTGTCGAGGCGGCCGGCGGCAGTATGGCTGATGTCGTCAAGGTGACAATTTTCGTCACCGACATCACCCAGCGCGAGAAGGTGTGGCAGGCCCGGCGGGAGTTCTTCACCGGCAACTTTCCGACCTCGACCCTCGTGCAGGTGGCGGCATTGGCCGATCCTTCGCTCAAGGTCGAGATCAACGCCGTGGCGCATATCGGGGCGAGCAAGCGCTGATCCCGCGGCGAATACAGCCAACTTGCGAAAATTGACGCTCCCCTTTCACGCCGATCTCGGCTATGGAGATGGGGCGTGGGGGGAGAAATCATGCAGATCAAGCTGAAGATTGCGCTCGCTGCCGCTTGCTTTGCGCTGGGGACCATCCCAGCATTTGCTGGTGAGATGCCGACCGACGGCAGCAAGAATTTCAGCACGCCGAGCGACGCGCCTTCTTATTTTATTAACGAGACGGTCCCCGAATCCGCCCGGGTCGACCACGCGACCCCGTTTACCAGCGAGGACGTAGCGGCCGTCCCGGAAGATGGGCCGGCGGTTTCGGGCGCGACGGAGACAGGGCGGCACGGCCGACACGCCTCGGCCCATAGCTCCACAAAGCACTCGCTGGGCCGATCCAGGGGACATGGCTCCTCGACGCGGTACGCGAAAGCGACCGCGTCGAAGGCGACGAGAACCGCGGCGCTGCACTCCACGGCAACTCACACCAACGCCGGAAGTAGGTCGGCTAGCACAGCAAACGGCTCCGGCAGGGGCGGGACGCACGCCGGTGTTAGCAAGCCGAGCACCACAAGACACGCTAGGACCGGTACGGGGCAGCATGCGACGGCAGCCCCGCCGGCGGAGCTTCTCCTCTCGTAGGCGCCTAACCCGGGTCGTCGATGGGCTATTCCACCGCCATCGGCTGGCGCCAGCCGAGGCGGTGGAGGCAGCGGTCGATCCACAGCTTGTTCAATCTTTCCTGGACACCGTCTTGCGACAGGCGGCGATGCAACGCCGGGAAATCTACGTGGTCCATCTCGTGGTCCTGGTTGTAGCACAAGACGACGTTGACCAGGCCTCAAGCGGCCACGGCGACTCGTACCCTCAGGGGTCAAAGAGCGCCACAATCTCGGTCACGAAGCGGTGGGTTCATTGTTCCGGCAATCCGCCTTTGGCCGACCCAGCGATCTCGGGCGGCCTATGCTGCGAGATTCCCCGGCCCAAACGACAGCGGCAGCAGCTCGCCCAATGTCACTGTGCGGCGCAGGCCACCGGAATCGCAGATGTGCACCGGCGTCGTATCATCAGCGAATTCATGCAGCCGCTGGCGGCAGCCGCCGCACGGCGAAACCAGGGCCGGTCCCTTGCCGATGACCAGCACCTCGCTGATCCGGCGCTCACCGGCCATGATCAGCGCGGAAATGGCCGAGGCCTCGGCGCAGCTCCCCTGCGGGAATGCGGCATTCTCGACGTTGCATCCGGCATAGAGCGCTCCGCTTTCGCCGCGCACCACGGCGCCGACGGCGAAACGGGAATATGGCGCATAGGCGCGCGCCATCGCGGCCCGCGCCAGCTCCAGCATGTCCGGTGACGGCGCTCTTTGCGAGGGATCGGCCATTCATCGCTCCTTGATGTAAGGTATGCCCGCCGCCTTGGGGGCGACCGCCTTGCCGATGAACCCGGCGAGCAGGATCACGGTCAACAGGTACGGCAGCGCTTGGATCAGCTGAACAGGCACTTCGCCGACACCAACGACATGCACGCCTTGCAGGCGGATCGCGATCGCGTCGAGGAGGCCGAACATCAGACAGGCACCCAGCGCGCCATAAGGCCGCCATTTGCCGAAGATCAGCGCCGCCAAAGCGATATAGCCCTGACCCGCGGTCATGTCTCGGCTGAACCCGGCATTCTGGGCGATCGCCAGATA
>DASQCY010000817.1:0-3302 GCA_035634495.1 Allostellaceae bacterium | reverse complement strand
CCGGCGGCGGCAGCACGCTGCAGCATCAGCCGCACCGTCGACGAGGCAACCCCGACCCGCCGTGCAATCTCGTGACCGCAAACCCCCGCCCACTTCAGACGAATGATCTCGCGCACCTGCCGCATCGCCGCCCTCTCTGCTGGCATTTCAGCCCCTCCTGTGCAAAAGCCACAGAAGCGGACCCTAAGCGGGCCAGCAGAGGCACCCCTCAACCGGGCGACATCATCCCGGATTGCTGGGCGAGATCATCTCGGAACGCTAGGCGAAATCAAATCGTAGCGGCTGGGCGACATCATTCCGGAACAGTGGGCGACATCGCCCGGAACCCGCAGTCGGGCAGTGCGGTGTCCCCGGCGACGATCGTGGCCGGCATGGTCAACCGGGTGGTTCGGAAGGGTCGGCGGCCGCGGCTTCGGCCGCCTCGGCCGCGATCTGGCGGCGCAAGCGCGCGACGAACAGATCGACGACCTCCCGATCGGTCGCCGTCAATTTCGCCGGCTCGGGCGGTGCGGCGGCACCGGCCTTCTGCTCGACCTCCTTTATCATGTCGAACAGCATCTTGGTCGCACGCAGATTGGCGCCGGCCGATTCGTTGACCATCTGAGTGACGATCGCCTCGCGCTTGGTGTTCTTGCGCCGCTTGCCGTCGATGGTGGCGTAGACCGGTTCGTTCAGCGCGGCGGTTAGCAGCGACGACTGGTCCTTCCGGCGCGGGCCGCGCGGATTGCCGGACTGGCCCGCTGGAAAGACCGGCCCCGCGGCGGCTTGCCGTAGCCGATCTGGGAATCTCGCTTCGCCTCGGACATGTTGCCTCTTCGCTTTCCTGTAATGCTGGTGCTTCCGGCAACCCCTTGAGGCAGCCGCGCTTGCTCCTACATATAGCAAACATGCTATTTTATCAATTCATAATAGGCTACATGACATGTCGATTCAGCAAGGCCAAACCATGCTGTTGAATTCCACTGCCGGTCCGCTGCCGACCGGCGCAACCGGCGCCCGATTTCCGCTGACGGCCGGTTCGGCCAGATGCATTCAAGAGGCTGATTTTAACCGGATTTTTGATGCCGACCCGGCAATTCTCGGGTGCGTAAACAGAGTTTTCCGCTGTCGACAGCGGAATTGCGACGCCCTGCGACGCGCTGCCTCCGATCGGCAAATCCTGGAGTGGAGAGAAATCCTGGAGTGGAGAGATTGGCAAAAGGCGGTTGGCTATGGCTGGAACCGCGATGCGAATTGTCATGGCGCGCCGCCCCGCGCTTTGCTTACCCTTCGCTGCGTGGCGACGTGGACTTCCGTCCCGTTGGCGCAGAAAATGCTTGCTAAGTTCGATCTCCGATCTCGGATGGGCAGATGGAACTCTCGATCCTCGACGGTTACGATCCGCAGAGCTTTTACTGCGAGATGCTGCGCAGCTCGGCGAGCCATGTCATCCGCGAGCGCCTCTCCGGGCTGTCGATCGATGCGCTCAAGCAGCGCGCCGCCGCCGCCAACGCCGAGCTCTACGACCTGGGGATTACCTTCACGATCTACTCGGATGCGCAAACGATCGATCGGATTCTGCCGTTCGACGTGCTGCCGCGCATCCTGTCGGCCGAGGAGTGGCGGCACATCGAACGCGGCATCGTCCAGCGGATCACCGCGATCAACCTGTTGCTCCATGACGTCTACCACGACCAGCACGTGCTGCGCGACGGCGTGGTCCCGGCCGAGCTGATCCTCGGCAACCGCAATTACCGGCCTCTGATGAGCGGCATCGACCTGCCGCACAAGACCTATGTCAACATTTGCGGCACCGACATCGTGCGCGACGAGCGCGGCACGTTCCTCGTCCTCGAGGACAACGCGCGAACCCCCTCCGGCGTCAGCTACGTCGTCGAGAACCGGCACATGATGCTGCGTGCCTTTCCCGATCTGCTCGACGACATCTCGCTGCGCGCAATCGACAATTACGGCGCGAAACTGATCGCCGCATTGCAAGAGGTCGCGCCGGCCGGGGTTGCCGATCCGCAGGTCGTCCTGCTGTCGCCCGGTACCTACAACTCGGCCTATTTCGAGCACGTCTTTCTGGCGCGCGAAATGGGCGTGCCATTGGTCGAAGGTCCGGATCTCGTGGTCGAGGACGACCGCGTCTTCATGCGAACCACCGGCGGCTTGTCGCGGGTAGACGTGATCTATCGCCGGATCAACGACGATTATCTCGATCCCGAAGCGTTCGTTCCCGAGAGCATGCTGGGTGTGCCGGGGCTGATGCGGGCCTATCGCGCGGGCAATCTGGCGCTCGCCAACGCGGTCGGCACCGGCGTCGCTGACGACAAGGCGGTCTACGCCTATATGCCGCGGATCATCCGCTATTACCTCGACGAGGATCCGATCCTGCCCAACGTCGAGACCCATATCTGCCGCGAGCCGAAAGCACTGCGCTACACCCTCGACCGTCTCGCCGAGCTCGTCGTCAAGCCGGTCGGCGAGGCCGGCGGTTACGGGATCACTGTCGGTCCGAGGGCGAGTTTGCGGGAGCTCGACGAATGCCGGGCCAAGCTCGTCGCCGACCCGGCCAACTACATCAGTCAGCCCTGCGTCAACTTGTCGGTCGCGCCGACATTGGTGGACGGCCACATCGAACCCCGCCACGTCGATCTCCGGCCGTTTGCGGTCACGGGGTCGAGCACCTGGGTATTGCCCGGCGGACTGACGCGGGTAGCGCTACGGCGGGGCTCGCTGGTCGTCAATTCCTCGCAGGGCGGCGGCTCGAAGGACACCTGGGTGATCGAGTGAGGGGGTCGTTGAGTGACGTTCTGCTCGCCCGCTTTGCGGACTGCATCTTTTGGCTCGCGCGCTACGTCGAGCGGGCCGAGAACCTCGCGCGCATTCTCGATGTCAACGAGACCTTCTCGCGTGACAGTCGGGGCGGTCAGAACTGGCGTTCGATCGTTCAGCTGAATTCGGACGAGGAACGCTTTTTCGCCACCCACCCGGCGGCCACCGCGCAGAGTGTGGTGAAGTTCTACGTCATCGACAGCGCCAATCCGACCTCGATCGTCAGCGCGATCCGCTATGCCCGGGAGAATGCTCGCACGCTTCGGCCGTTGATCTCGACCGAGATGTGGGTGCAGCTCAACGTGTTCTACAATCGCCTCGCTGCGCTGGGCGAAGACGAACTCGCGCCCGGCAGACTCGCGGCCCTATTCGGTTCGATAAAGGAGGCCTGCCAGACTCATACCGGGATCACCGAGGGCACCTTTTTCCGCGATCAGGGTTGGTATTTCTACCAGCTCGGACGCTACATCGAGCGCGCCGACCAG
>DASQCY010000816.1:0-4110 GCA_035634495.1 Allostellaceae bacterium | reverse complement strand
ATGGGCTTCACTGCCGCGAAATTCGATCCGTTCCCCGGCCCATGGCGCAGTTTCGTCGATCGCCGCGACGAGGATTTCGCGATCGCCTATGTCCGGGCAATGCGCGATGCACTGGGTCCCGAATTCGAGCTGCTGATCGAGGCGCACCGGCGTTTTGCGCCCGCTCACGCGATTCGCATCGGGCACCGCTTGGCCGAATTCGGCATCGACTGGTACGAGGAGCCGTGCCTGTCAGAGAATATCGAGCTGGTGGCCGAGGTACGCCGCGCCGTGCCGATCCCGATCGTGACCGGCGAGGCGATCTATACGAGAGAAGCGTTCTTCGAGTGCTTGGCCAGACGCGCGGCCGATATCCTTAACCCGGATATTTGCGTCATTGGCGGTATCACTGCAATGCTCGACATCGCCGCAATGGCGCAGCCGCAGGCAGTGGTTATGGCGCCGCACAACTACAACAGCACGCTCGTCGGTCTGGCCGCGACCGTACATGTCTCGGCAGTCATCCCGAATTTCCGGATCGCCGAGTATTTCGTGAATTTCGCGGATCTGTGCCGGGACATTGGGACGGCGACGCTAACGATGCAGGACGGCTGGATCGAATTGCCGACGAGCCCCGGATTAGGCGTCGACCTCGATGTCGAGAAGCTGAGGGCGCACCCGCACCAGGAGGCGACGCATCGGGGCTTCCGCCAATACTGGGAAGAATACCCCCGCAAGGGCTACTCTCCGAGCCTGTGGTGAGTTACTTGAAATCGTTAAAACAAAGTGCAATCTTATGGAGGAAGGCAGCTTCGGTTTCGGCGACACCGCCCGCGGCATTTTAAAACGGGAATGGCAGTCAGCGAACGCATAGGCCTGCCAAGGAGAAAAGATGTCAAAAATCCCGCAGGGCGAATGGAGTGCTATTGCGGCGCGCCATGCGAAAGGTGAGTCGCTGAGCGCAATCGCCCGCAGCTACGGTTGCACGCCTCCGGCCATTCACTATGTTCTCAAGCGCAATGGGCGACAGGCGGCGGAGAAAGTCGAGCAGCCTGCCGAAGCCGCACCCTCCCGTTCGAACGAGCCTCATCGCGAGACACCTGCCCCGACGTTGCGGTCGAATGGCGAAATCAAGCTGTCCCTAAACCGGACAAATGAACCCGCAGGCGGGGGTGGTCGCGAGCCGGCGCCGCCGGCGAGCGCACCGGCGCGTAGCGAGCACCAGCCGGCGCCTAATCAGCAGCGCCCGGTGACCGAGCTTCAGCAGCACCGTGGCCCCCCTCGTACGGCCGGTCGGGCATTGGCCTTTACTGACGGGTTGGATAGCGAGTTGCACGAGCGCGCCGAAGCTGCCATCGAGACATTCCGGTCGTGTTTCGACGCGGCCCTCGCAGAGGGCTCACCGCACGAACGCGCGCGCCTTCGCCAAGCAGCATCCGATCTGATGAGAGTGGCGGCGCGGACGACAATCGTGCTCGATCGACTGAACGCGCTGAGCGAACGAGCGGCGGCCTGGCCTGACCCCCGATCGATTAGCAATAGACGGGCCTGACGGCTGGAGCAGCTTCTTGCTCAGCGTCGGCGGACCCTGGCCTCCGTGACGATCAGATCCATCGGAATGTCGAAGTCCTGCGGATAGATTGTCTCCAGCTGCGACAGCTCGAAACCGACGCCGATCGCCCATGGCCGTGGCGCGAGCGCCGCCAAGGTGCGATCGAAATAGCCGCCGCCGTAGCCTAGCCGGTAGCAGTCCCGGTCAAAGCCGACGAGCGGCGCCAATACGGCTTGCGGGACAACGATCCGGCGTCTTTCCGGGATTGGTATACTCCAGACGCCATCGACGAGCTTCTCGCCCGGCCGCCATGCCCGGTATTCGAGCGGGCCCTTTTTGTCGATGACAGCGGGCAACGCCACCGCCGAACCCGAGGCGATCAGCCAGACGATCAGCGGGCGCGGGTCGAACTCGGCCTGGAACGGCCAATAGACGCCCAGGATGATTCCCGGCCGCTCGTGCAGCAGCGCACGTAACCGTTCCTCGATCTGTTGCGCCCATGCCCGGCGCTCGGCCGGTGCACTCCCGATGCGCAGCGCAAGCAGCCGCTGCCGTTCCGACCGACGCCAGGCCTTTAGCTCGGCTCCCTCCACGCTGCGCCTGAGGTCAGAAAAGGCCGGTGATGCGCCCGTCTTCGGACACCTCGATACTGTTCGCCGCGGGCGTCCGGGAAAGTCCGGGCATCGTCATGATCTCACCACAGACCGCAACGACGAACTCCGCACCCGCCGACAGACGCAGCTCGCGCACGGTCAACACATGGCCGCTGGGTGCGCCTTTGACATTCGGATCGGTCGTGAAGCTGTACTGGGTCTTGGCGATGCAGACCGGCAAATGCCCGAAACCTTGCTCCTGCAATGCGGCGAAGCGGTCCCTGACCGATTTGTCGGCCTCGATCTCGCTGGCGCCGTAGAGGCGCTGCGCAATCGTGCGGACCTTGTCCCAGAGAGGCATCTCGTCCGGATAAAGAAAGCGGAACTCGGACTTCCCGCTCTCGGCCAGCGCGACGACGGCGCGGGCGAGGTCGGCCGCCCCCTCGCCGCCGCGAGCCCAATGGTCGGCAACGACGGCCTCTGCGCCCAGCCCGGCGCAAAGCTCCCGGAGGCGGCCGAGCTCCCTTTCGGTATCGTTGCTGAAGCGGTTGACCGAGACTACCGCCGGCACCCCAAACTGGCGCAGATTTCCGATGTGCCGGGCGAGATTGGCAAAGCCGCTTTCGAGTGCGCCAAGGTTCTCCTCTCTGAGCGCGTCACGCGCCACCCCGCCATGCATCTTCAGCGCGCGAACGGTGGAAACGATCACCACCGCGTCGGGCTTGAGTCCGGTCTTGCGGCACTTGATATCGAAGAATTTTTCTGCACCGAGATCGGCGCCAAACCCAGCCTCAGTGACGACGTAAGCGGCGAGCTTGAGCGCTGCTGTCGTGGCGATAACCGAGTTGCAGCCATGCGCGATGTTGCCGAACGGGCCGCCATGGATGAAGGCCGGATTGTTCTCAAGCGTCTGCACCAGGTTTGGCGCGATCGCATCCTTGAGCAATGCGGCCATCGACCCGGCCGCCTTGAGTTCGGCGGCAAGTACAGGTTTGCGCTCGCGGGTCTGGCCGACGACGATATTGGCTAGTCGCCGCCGTAAATCCCGGAGGTCGGTCGCCAGGCAGAATATCGCCATCACCTCGGAAGCCGGGACGATGTCGAACCCGTCTTCGCGCGGGAAGCCGTTGGCCACCCCGCCGAGCGAGGAGACGATCGAACGCAAGGCGCGATCGTTCATGTCGATCGCGCGGCGCCAGCTGACCCGGCGCGGATCGATGCGGGGCTCGTTCCCGTAGTAGATATGATTGTCGACCATCGCCGCGAGCAGATTGTTCGCGGTGCTGATCGCATGAAAATCCCCGGTGAAATGCAGATTGATGTCTTCCATCGGCACGACTTGCGCATAACCACCCCCGGCAGCACCCCCTTTGATGCCAAAGCACGGGCCGAGGCTCGGCTCGCGCAGGCAGAGCATTGTCTGCTTGCCGATCAGGTTGAGCGCATCGCCGAGCCCGACAGTCGTCGTCGTCTTGCCTTCGCCGGCGGGGGTCGGGGTGATCGCGGTGACGAGGATCAGCTTGCCGTTCGGCCGGTCGCAAAGCGAGCGGATATAGTCGAGCGGAATCTTCGCTTTGTACTTGCCATAGGGCAGCACGGCCTCGGTTGGGATGCCGAGCTTCTCTCCGGCGATCTCGCCGATCGGCCGCATGGTTGCGGCCTGAGCGATCTCGATGTCGGGTTTCGGGTTCTTGTGCTGCTCGTCTCCGCGCGCCACGGCGTTTCTCCTCTCTAGGTGAACCCCGTCCAGGTGAACCCTGGCTCTTAGCCCGTTCGGGCAACCCGGCGCAACAATCCTCGGCTTCCTCCTTGCGGCATTCAGCCCGCGGCCCGAGAGAGGCAGCCTGGGCTGATCAGCGGCCATCTGATAACCTGAATGGCGTTATCGAGGAGGATGCCGATGAAGATCGTCAAGGTCGAAGATCTGCACTGCGATGCGGGCTGGCGGGTCAATTCGTTTCTGAAGATCACCACCGACGAGGGCAT
>DASQCY010000815.1:0-1528 GCA_035634495.1 Allostellaceae bacterium | reverse complement strand
AAGAGCCGCAACGAGTGCCTGATGCGGCTGCGCCGCGCCCTCGAGGAATACGTGATCGGAGGGATCGAGACCACCATCCCGCTCCATCAGCGGCTCGTCGGGGCCGCTGAGTTCATCGATGGCGACTATGACGTCCACTGGCTCGAGCGGTTTGTCAGGCGTCCGGCCTGACCGGGGCCGAGCTTGCTGCAGCTGACCCCAGAGATTCTCGTCCGCGCCTATGCCGCCGGGGTTTTCCCGATGGCCGAATCGGCCGACGACCCCGAGCTCTTCTGGGTCGATCCGCGCCGCCGCGGCATTCTCCCGCTCGACGCGTTCCACGTAGCGCGCCGGCTGCGCCGCGTGGTGCGCCGGCGGATTTTTGAGATCCGTTGCGACAGCGCGTTCGAAGACGTGATCCGCGCCTGCTCGGAGGCGAGCGAAAAGCGGCCGAACACCTGGATCAACGACGAGATCGTGCGGCTATACGCAGCACTCTTCGCCCGCGGCGCGGCGCATTCGGTCGAGTGCTGGCGCGACGACCGGCTGGCCGGCGGATTGTACGGCGTCTCGCTCGGTGCGGTCTTCTTCGGCGAGAGCATGTTCAGTCGCGAGAACGACGCGAGCAAGATCGCGCTGGTTCACTTGGTCGCTCGCCTGCGCCTCGGCGGCTTCCGCCTGCTCGATACCCAATTCCTGACGCCGCATCTGGCGCGCTTCGGCGGCATCGAGATCAGCCGGACACGTTATCATCGGCTGCTCGCCGAGGCGCTCTCCTACCGCGCGGTCTTCTCCTCGACCTTGCCCGATTGTACCGGCGGGGACCCGCTCGCCGTTTTGCAATCGAGCACGTTCACGTCATAGACCGGATGCTCGAGCGCCGACAGCGCCGGGCTCGAAGCGAACATCCAGCCGCTGAACACGCGCAAGTTCACCTCGCCCGGACGAACCTCATCGATCTCGAGGAAAGCGGCACTCTCAGGCTCCTCCTCCGGCGGGTTCTTTTCGCAGTCGCGCACGCGGATCGACAAGGTGCCGAACCGCACCGGAGTCCCGACCGGCGCCTCGAATTTCGACACCCGCGCGGTGATCTTGTCGAGCCCTTGAAGCAGCGCCACCGGCTCCGCGATCGTCTCGGCGACCGCCAGGCTCGGCATCGCTATCGCCGAAATCAAGGTCGCAAGATGAAGCCAAAAACAACGAATTTTGCAATTTCGCCGGGGAGCGGCCGAATCGCTCGATAAAAGATGCTTAGATGTCAGTGCCTTAGATCGCAAATTCTTACTTTACGGATCAACGAATTTTCTCACCGGATCAACGAATTTGAGCAAGCTGAACAACCGAATAACAACGAATTTCATTTCTGATACGGATTGACGATTCCGGCGACGAGTCCGGCGAGAACCTCGCGCACCTGCCGCTCGTCGCACCCCATCAGCACCGCGTCTTCGAGCGCCTCTTGCGCCAGCTCGCGCAGTTCGGCGAGGTTCTCGTTCAGCACCTTGATCTTCTCGACACAGGAGACGGGCTCACCCTCGGGCGTGCGCCA
>DASQCY010000814.1:0-5073 GCA_035634495.1 Allostellaceae bacterium | reverse complement strand
TGGCAAGTTGCAACGCGCGAGGCGTATCATTATGATCGATTGCGTCGGCGGAGCCGCCCCGGTCGGAGCGTAGCGCAGCCTGGTAGCGCATCAGCATGGGGTGCTGAGGGTCGTGAGTTCGAATCTCACCGCTCCGACCATCCCCGTCTTCTTTTCCCTCGGCTCGCCGCCGTTCGAAGCATGGACGAGGAGGATGAAGGCATGAACGCTCCCCAGGCCGACCTCGAACCCTGGCAGTGGCCCGAGGAACAGTGGCGCAAACTCGTCAACCGCGTCCGTGCCGGGCGGCGATTGCGGCCGGCTGAGTGGCCAGGTGGCTCCCGGTGCGCCGTCGCGTTGTCATTTGACAGTGATCACGAGACCAGCGACCTGCGCGAAGGCGGCAAGTCGATTGGGCGTCTAGCGTGGGGCCAGTTCGGCAACCGGGTGGGCGTGCCGCGGATCCTCGACCTGCTCGACAAACACGGCGTCAGGGGCTCGTTTTATGTGCCGGCGGTGACAGCACTTCTCCACCCCGAGGAGCAGCGCCGGGTGGTCGCCGAAGGCCACGAAATCGGGATTCATGGCTGGATCCACGAGCTGAATTCGAGCCTGCCCTACGAAGCCGAACGCGACCTTATGAGGCGTTCGGCCGATACCCTCGAACAGATCGCGGGCGTACGGCCGGTCGGCTTGCGCACCCCTTCGTGGGACTTCAGTCAGCACACCCTACAAATCGAGAAGGAGATGGGGCTGCTTTATGATTCCTCGCTGATGAGTGACGAGGATTGCTACGAGCTGCTGCTCGACGGCGAGCCGGCCGGGATCGTCGAGCTTCCGGTCGAATGGGTACGCGACGACGCGGTCTATTTCATGATGAACAGGTTTTCGGCGCTGCGGCCCTATACGCCGCCGACCGACGTGCTCGATATTTTCCGGCGCGAGTTTGATGCCGCTTATGACGAGGGCGGCATTTTCCAGCTGACGATGCATCCACACGTAATCGGCTACCGCTCGCGGATCTGGATCCTCGAGGAGATTATCCGTCACGCCAAAGCGCGCAAGGGGGTGTGGTTCGCCACCCATGCCGAGATTGTCGACTGGGCAAAGCAGCACGCAGCCTAAGACGATGGATGAGGCGCAGGCCACGCCCACGCGCTGCGGCCATGTCGCGCTGATCGGCGCGCCGAACGCTGGCAAGTCAACGCTGCTCAACCGGCTCGTCGGACGCAAGCTCGCGATCGTCACACCTAAGCCGCAGACGACACGGACCCGGCTTCTGGGTATTGCGATCGAAGGTCCCACGCAGATCATCTATGTCGATACGCCGGGGATCTTTGCACCGCGGCGGCGTCTCGATCGCGCCATGGTGGCAGCGGCCTGGCTAGGCGCCGAGGATGCCGACCGAACGGTGTTTTTAGTCGACGCGGCACGCGGCGTGGACCGAGACACCCGCCGGATCTTCGACCGCCTCGCCGAGCGTGGTCGCGAATCGATCCTCGCTTTGAACAAGATCGATCTGGTCCGGCGCGACGGCCTGCTCGGCCTCGTCGACACGCTGTCGCAGGAAGGCCGGTTCGACCCGGTCTTCATGATCTCGGGGTACACCGGTGACGGAGTCGACGATCTCAAGCGATATCTCGCCGGCGCCCTACCGCGAGGTCCGTGGCTGTTTCCCGAGGACCAGCTGTCCGACATGCCCGAACGGGTGATTGCGGCCGAACTCACCCGCGAGCAGGTCTTTCTGCAGCTGCGCGATGAGCTGCCCTACGGCTCGACGGTCGAGACCGAGCGGTGGGAGGATAAAAACGACGGCAGCGCACGGATCGAGCAGGTAATCTTTGTTCAACGGCCAAGCCAGCGGGCGATCGTGCTCGGCGAGGGCGGGCAGCGGATCAAGGGGATCGGTGCCCGCGCCCGCGCCGAGCTTGAGCGTATGCTCGAACGCCGCGTCCATCTGTTCCTGTTCGTCAAGGTGCGCGAGAACTGGGTCGAGGACCGCGAACGCTATACCGCACTCGGACTCGATTACGACATCTGATGCAGTGGCAGGATAAAGGATTTGTGCTCGCGGCTCGCCGCCACGGCGAGAGCGCCCTGATCGTCGAGCTCTTGACGCGCGAGCATGGACGGCACGCCGGGTTGGTTCGCGGCGGGCAGTCGCCCAAAGCGCGAGGGATGCTGCAACCAGGCAACGAGGTGGCCGCAACGTGGCGCGGACGCCTGGACGAGCATCTCGGCACGATCGGTTGCGAGCTGGTGCGGGCCCATGCCGCGCGCTTTCTCGATGATGCGGGCCGGCTTGCCGGTCTCACCTCGGCGGTGGCGCTGGTTTGCGCGGCATTGCCGGAGCGCGAGCCGCATGGAGATGTCTTCGCATCATTCGCGGGACTGATCGGAGTCCTCGATTCGGCGGTCGACTGGCCGGCGCAATATGTGCGGTGGGAACAGGACCTGCTGGGCGCGTTGGGATTTGGCCTGGATTTCGGCCATTGCACGACATCGGGGGCGACGGCCGATCTCGCCTACGTGTCCCCTCGGACGGGGCGCGCGGTATCGCGGACGGCGGGTTTACCATATCGCGATAAGCTGTTGCGTTTGCCCGAGTTTCTCTGGTGCGCTTCGCCGGCCGACGAGGCTCAACTCGTCCTGGGCATGACCCTGACCGGGCATTTCCTAGCGCATCACGTGTTCGCTCCGCAAGGCCGCACCCTTCCGCCGGCGCGAATCCGACTGGCCGAGCGCATGCGGCAAGCGGCGATGGCTGCTACGATCGAAGGCTGAGACGCCCTGCGCGCCTCCTTCTACTCAAGGTAATCGACACATGTCTGCGACGGCCCTTTCCGGCGAGGTCCGCAATGTGGACTTCGCCGATGCGCTCGGCGAACGCTATCTCTCCTATGCGCTATCGACGATCATGTCCCGTTCGTTGCCTGATGTGCGCGACGGGCTGAAGCCGGTGCATCGCCGGATCCTGCACGCGATGCAGCAGCTTCGGCTGGATCCAGCATCCGGGTACAAGAAATGCGCCCGGGTGGTCGGTGATGTGATCGGCAAGTTCCACCCGCACAGCGAGCTGGCGGTCTACGACGCGCTCGTCCGCCTCGCTCAGGATTTTTCGCAGCGCTACCCGCTGGTCGATGGGCAAGGGAATTTCGGCAATCTCGACGGCGACAACGCCGCGGCCATGCGCTACACTGAGAGCCGGCTGTCGGCCGTGGCGCAGGCGATGCTCGACGGGATCGACGAGGATGCCGTCGATTTCCGCCCGACCTATGACGGCGAGGACCGCGAGCCGGTCGTCTTGCCGTGCCGCTTTCCCAACCTGCTTGCCAACGGCGCCGCGGGCATCGCGGTCGGGATGGCGACCAGCGTCCCGCCGCACAATGTCGGCGAGTTGTGCGCGGCGCTGTTGCACTTGATCGAGAATCCGGCCTGCGCAGCCCGTGAGCTTACAGGTCTTGTCCCAGGACCGGATTTCCCGACCGGCGGAGTTCTGGTCGAGCCCCCGGAAAGCATTCGCCAAGCCTATGAGACCGGTCGCGGTAGCTTCCGGCTGCGGGCGCGCTGGACAACGGAGGCACTCGGCCACGGGCTCTATCACATCGTCGTCAACGAGGTGCCGTTTCAAGTGCAGAAAGGCCGGCTCGTCGAAAAGATTGCCGCCCTACTCGAGGAGAAGAAGCTGCCGCTGCTCGCCGATGTGCGCGACGAATCGGCCGAGGATGTCCGCCTCGTGCTCGAGCCGAAGACACGCAACGTCGCCGCCGACTTGCTGATGGAGCAGCTCTTTCGCCTGACTGAGCTTGAGGTGCGGGTACCGCTCAACCTCAATGTGCTCGATCCGCTCGGGGTGCCCCGGGTGATGAACCTGAAGGAGGCATTACAGGCCTTTCTCGACCATCGCCGCATCGTGCTGCAGCGGAAGAGCCGCCACCGGCTCGCGACGGTCGCCCGCCGGGTGGAGATCCTGCGCGGCCACATCATCGTCTATATCAATCTCGACGAGGTGATCCGGATTATTCGCGAAGGCGACGACCCGAAGGCCGAGATGATCGCCCGCTGGGAGCTGACCGAGGTCCAAGCGGAGGCGATCCTCAACATGCGGCTGCGCGCGTTGCGCCGCTTGGAGGAGATCGAGATCCGCAAGGAGCTCGACGCTCTTTCGTGCGAGGAGGCGCAGTTGACCAGGCTGTTGTCGAGCGACCGGCGACAATGGCGCGCGGTAGCGAAAGAGGTCGCCGAGACCGCCGCCGAGTTCGGCGGCCATACACCGCTCGGCCGGCGCCGTACCGAGCTCGCCGCAGCTCCCGAGCCGGTCGAGATTCCCGCCGAGGCGCTCGTCGAGCGTGAGGCGGTGACCGTGCTGTGTTCGGCGAAGGGCTGGATCCGCGCGGTCAAGGGGCACAACGTTTCGGCCGCCGAGCAGAAATACAAGGAGGGCGACGGACCGAACTTTGCGGTCGCCGCCGAAACGACGGACCGCTTGATCGTCTTCGGCAGTAACGGGCGCTTCTACACCATCGGCGTCGACCGGCTGCCGGGCGGGCGGGGGCAAGGCGAGCCCCTGCGGCTGATGATCGATCTGCCGAACGAGCACGACGTCGTCGCGATGTTCCCCTACCGACCCGGCATGGAGCTGCTCGTCGCCGCGAGCGACGGGCGCGGCTTTGTCGTTGACGGCGACGAGGCGGCCGCGCAGACCCGCGCCGGCAGGCAGGTATTGACCCCGGGCGAAGGCGCCGTTGCTCGCTTGTGCGTGCGAGCCGAAGACGGTGACGTCGTCGCCTTCGTCGGCGACAATCGCAGGATGTTGATCGTCAAGCTCGACGAGATCCCGCTTATGACGCGCGGACGCGGCGTCATCCTGCAGCGCCACAAATCGGGCGGGCTCGCCGATTGCAAAGTGTTCTGTCTCGCTGACGGCCTAACTTGGCGTCAAGGCGAGAACCGCACCCGCACCGAAACCAATCTCGCCCCATGGCTCGGCGCTCGCGGTGCCGCCGGCCGTCTCGTCCCGGCAGGTTTCCCGCGGTCAAATCGATTCAGCTGACAGAGAACCCGCATTACCTGCTCATTGTTCGGATCCGGTCG
>DASQCY010000813.1:0-1579 GCA_035634495.1 Allostellaceae bacterium | reverse complement strand
AAAGATCCGGCCGGCGCCGGTGATGATCGCGGCATTGACGCTGGCATCGCGGTCGACGTCGCGCCAGATCTCGCCAAGCTCGCGATGCAATGCCTCGTCGGTCGTGTTCATGCGGCCGTTCTCCATCGTGATGCGGAGAACGCGTTCGTGTGGGCGATCGAATTTGAGCCGCGTGTAGCGGGCATAGAGATCGGTCATCACGTGTCTCGTCTGTGATGAAAAGGGTTTACGCCGGCCGAGCTGTCACCGGCAGGCTGGCCAATGCGCGCAATGTATTATTGTAGCGCCGGCGGGGCGGCCCGGTGATTTCGAGCGAACCGGCCTTGCGGGCGAGGGCCGAAAGGACGCATTCGCCTTCGAGCCGCGCCAACAGCTGGCCGACGCATTGATGGATCCCGCTGCCGAAACCGACATGACCCACAGTGCGGCGGCCGATGTCGTAATCGTCCGGCCGCTCCCAGCGCCGCGGGTCGCGGTTGGCGGCACCCAGGAACATCAGCACCTTCTCACCCTCGCTGATCGCAATGCTGCCGAGCTCGACGGCGCGCGTGGTGGTACGGAAGAATGTCTGCACCGGTGTCTCGTAGCGCACCGCCTCTTCGAACGCCGCACGGGCCAGCGACGGATCGGCGCGCAACCGGGCAAACTGCTCGGGAAACCGTGCCAGGCAATAAATCGCAGCGCCGATGCCGCTGACCGTCGTGTCGACCCCGGCGGTCAGCAGCGACCGAGCAACGATCGGGGCTTCCTCGAGGGTCAGCTCGCCGCTGTCGCTCGCGGCATGGATCGCTGCGCCAAAGCCGTCCGGGGCAAACGCATCGCGCTGCATCTGGCGCTGCAACCAAGCCAATACCGGCTCGGCCTCGGCGAACGCCGCCTCGAAGAATTCATTGCGCGGGCCGAAGGCGTTGAAGGCCATGTTGCCGTAGGGCAGAAGGAAATGGCGGTTCTCGCGCGGCATGCCCATCGCGTCCGGGAAAACCGTCAGCGGGTAGGCTTCAGCCAGATCCGTGACCGCGTCGAAACTGCCGCGTTCGACGAGTTCTCCGATCAGCGCGTCGGCCTCTTCGGCAAGGCGCTCGCGCAGCCGCGCCATGACCGAGGCGGAAAGCACGCGGTTCAGCACCCGTCGGGTGCGATCATGCAACGGCGGATCGGTCTCGAGCAGCAGACTCTTCGGCCGCCACGGTTCCTCTTTGGCGAAGTCGGACAGGCCGACGCCGCGGCTCGAGCAGAAGGTCTGCCAATCATTAAGCACCCGGTGGACTTCGTCATAGCGCGCCACCGCCCACACGCCGTATCGCGGCAGACGGACGACGGGACCCGCCGCCCGCAGCTCCTCGTAGGCGGGAAACGGGTTCTCGAAGAACTCGCGGCTGAACGGATCGATATCGCAAACCGGCGCCTTTTGTGCCTCCACGACCACGATTCGCCTCCTTGCTGAGCCGCGAGCGATCTTAGGATACTATCGGGCTATGGCCGACCACTCTCTTCAGATCCAGCCGATCGCCGGCGCGCTGGGCGCCGAGATTACCGGTGTTGATCTTGCCGAGGACCTCGACGAGGGAACGATCGAGAC
>DASQCY010000812.1:0-3085 GCA_035634495.1 Allostellaceae bacterium | reverse complement strand
TTTGCCGAATTCTTGAGGGCCGAAAGCGAGAAATGGTCCAAGGTGATAAAGGCTGCGCAAGTGCAGGTGCAATGACGAGGGGCAGAACGCGATGTTCGACATTCTGGACCGCATTATGAATCTCGATATAGGCCAACGCGGCGTGGAAAAGCTTTATGCGCCGGCTCGGGCCCGAAGCACGGAGGCCTTGTGTGCGGCTGCAGCCCGCCATCTGACTCGCACCGCGGCCGGAGATTGCATCGTCCTGATAACCGGCTCACTAACACGACCCTGGGTATCGCGCAGCATCGGCGAGACCGATGGGCCCGTCGGAGTAGCGGCACTCGCACGCGCGCTCAGCTATGGCTTCAATGCGATTCCGGTGGTGATAACCGATACGTCGCTGATTGAACCTATAAGCGCGACGCTTCGGGCAGCCGGTCAGGCGATCGTGACGCTCGACGATGCGAAACGGGCCACTTCGAACAAACGGTTCTGCAGCGTAGCTGTGGTCCTTGGGTTCCCGTTGGAGGATGGTGAGGCGCGGAAGGAGGCAAAGCGAATAATCAGCGAGTTTCGCCCCACGGCGATGATCGCGGTGGAGCGGGCCGGCATGACGCCAAAGGGGACGTATCACAACATGCTTGGCCAGGATTACAGCGAGGGTAGGGCACGGATTGATTATTTGGTCGAGGAGGCGATGAGCTCTCAAATTCCAACAATCGGCATAGGCGATGGAGGCAACGAGATTGGCATGGGAGCCGTCGCGGAAGCTGTCCATCAATACGTTCCCCACGGGAAGATTCTGTGCGCAAAATTAGCGACCGACGTTTTATTGCCTGCCGGCGTATCGAACTGGGGGTGTTATGCGATTCAGGCTGCGCTGGCGGTGATGACCGAGAAGCCAGATCTGCTCCACACGGCCGCAATGGAGAGGCGGCTGGTGGAAGCGGCCGCAAACGCTGGGCTGGTGGACGGTAACACAGGCAAGTGTGAGCCGACGGTCGATGGGCTGCCCGTCGAGGTTCACGTGGGTATTGTTGAGCTTTTGGCAGCGACTGCACAACGTGGAATAAGAAAATCTCATTGAATTCCCAGATGTCTGGGCGTGCAGAACCTGCAGCTGTTTCCGACACGTCGTGGAGTTCGTCGTTCGGTTTGAGGAATCGCGTCGGCCATGAGCAGAACGAGGCTCTTCTCGCGCCAAGCCTGGGACAACAACGCCTCCATCTACGAGGTCATCCGCACGATGCCCTTCAACGCGCAGCTCGCGTCGGGCACGTTGAACGAGGCACGCTTCAAGCATTACATCACGCAGGACGCGCACTACCTCATCGGCTTTGGACGCGCGTTGACCCTTGCCGCGGCGAAGGCGCCGGATCCGGATCGCATCGTGCAATTCGCCAAAGCGGCGGAGGGGGCGCTGGTCGTCGAGCGGGCGCTGCACGGATCTTTCTTCAAGCAGTACGGTATCACGCCGCGGGCATTCGCGCGGACACCGCTCTCGCCGGCGTGTCACCATTACGTTTCGTATCTGCTCGCCACCGCCTATGGGGAGCCCTACGAAGTCTTGCTCGGGGCGCTGCTGCCCTGCTTCTGGATTTACGCGGAGGTGGGACGCGACATCCACGCCCGCGCCCGCGCGGCCAACCCGTACCAGGCCTGGATCGACACCTACGCGGGCGAGGAATTCCACGCCGCGGTGCGCGCCGTGATCGCCGCCACTGACGAAGCCGCCGCGGAGGTGTCGCCATCCCTGCGCGCGCGCATGCATGCTGCCTTTAAGCGGGCGACCCAGCTCGAGTGGATGTTTTGGGATTCGGCTTTCCGGCTGGAGACCTGGCCGCTTTAGACTCGGGGGTGATGAAAAAGCGCCGGAGTGACGGCGCCGGAGTGATTACGCCGCGCTGCACCAAAATCTTCTGCGCCACCTCGACGATGCTGCGGCGGTCACGGCGAACCTGTGTCCTCTCGTCTCATTCGCATGTTAGAATTGCTCATATACCGTGCTGACAGCTGCCCTCGAAACGAGACGTGCCGAAAAGTCTCCGACATGGAAGGGGCCGCGCTGCCCATGGCAGCCATATCCTCAGAGACCTGGCTTTTTCGGTCTCACGTTACACCGGTCTGCGCAGGATCGCCTCCAATTCACTGAGCCGTCATCGACGGCCACGTCTCAGGCGCTCGAAGGGGAATGAAAATGCATCGGCCCTGGCTCAAACTCGTCTCGCTCTGCCTGCTGGCGCTCGCAGCCAACCTCGCAGCAACGGCGCAAGCCGAGGACTACCCGGCGCGGCCAGTGAAGATCATCTCGGATTCGGCCCCCGGCAGTGCCGTCGACGTCACTTTGCGTATGGTGGCTGACCGGCTGGGCCAGATTTGGGGTCAACAGGTCTTGCCGGTCAATCAACCCGGTGCCGGCGGCACCATATCCGCGCGCGTCGCGGCCGAGGCCGCGCCCGATGGCTACACGCTTTACATGCCGGCGTTGTCGGTGTTCCTGCCGGCGCCGGGCAAGGCGGCCAACACCGCGTACGAGCTGCCGCGCGATTTCGCCCCGATCGGCTCGGTGACCGAGCAGCCGATGTTCATCGCGGCGGCGCCCTCCCTCGGCGTTGCGTCCTTGCCGGAATTGATTGCGCTGGCAAAACAGCGACCCGGCGAAATCTCCTATGCGGTCACCGGCATCGGGCGGCTCACCCATCTGACCGGCGAACTGCTGCAACTGCGAGCCGGCATCAAATTGCTGCTGGTTCCTTATTCCGGCGGTCCGAGCCACGCGCTCAACGACATCATGGGCGGCCGCATACCGTTGATCATCGAGGGCTATTCGGGCCTCGCGGGCGCCATCCAAGGGGGAAATCTCAAGCCGCTCGCGGTCGCCTCGGCGCGGCGGCTGCCCGACTTCCCCAATCTGGCGACGGTTGCCGAAACGCTGCCCAGCTTCAAGGCGATCGGCTGGCAGGGGTTGGTGGCGCCTGCCGGCACGCCCGAAACGATCGTGCGCAAGGTCAGCGAGGACTTGCGCAAAGTGATGACCGACCCGACGCTCGGCGCGCAGCTTGCCGGCCGCGGCAGCTATCCGCTTCCGATGTCCCCGGCCGAA
>DASQCY010000811.1:0-2316 GCA_035634495.1 Allostellaceae bacterium | reverse complement strand
GACAGACTGGCCGACCGCGCCCGTTCATCTTAGTCTTCCTTACAAATGGCATCGAATGTCGCGCAAGGCTCGACCCGGCTGATCCTGATCGGCTGCGCCGTGCTGCTGAGCATCGGCATGGGTCTGCGGCAAAGTATCGGCCTGTTTCTGACGCCGGTGACCCGCGATCTGGCATTGACCGCAGCGGATTTCACGCTGACCATCGCGATCCAGAATATTGTTTGGGGCTTGTCGCAGGCGCCGGCTGGCGCCATCGCTGACCGCTTCGGGGTGCGCGTTACGCTGGTGGCGGGGACCGTGATTTACATCGCCGGGTTCGCGGCGATGGCGGCCGCCGACGGCGAGATGGCGCTGATCGTCTCGAGTGTGCTGATCGGGATCGCGCTGTCGTGCACGGCCTCCTCGCTGGCGCTCGCGGCTTGCGCCCGGGCGGTGCCGGAGCAGAGCCGCAGCAAGATGCTTGGTGTGGTCGCGGCGGTCGGCTCGCTCGGTACGCTCATCGTACCGCTCGCGACCCAGGTCGTGCTGAAATACTACGCGTGGCAAATCGGGGCGCTTTTCTTTGCGGCCCTCGCCGCCGCGATGCTGCCGGCCGCGTTTTGGGCTGGTGCCTCGGACAAGCTTCCCGTGATGGTGGCGGAAGCGAAGACGACGATGCGCGATACGCTCGCCCAGGCGCTGCGCCATCGCGGCTTTCTGGTTATGTCGGGCGCGTATTTCGTCTGCGGACTGAACCTTGTCTTTCTTACGACACACTTACCGGCGTACCTGGAGATCTGCGGCCAGGACCCGATGCTGAGCGCCGAGGCGCTGGCGGTCATCGGCGCCGTCAACTGCGTCGGTGCCTTACTGGCGGGCTGGCTCGGCGGCCGCTATCCGAAGCACGTCGTGTTGGGCTGGCTCTATATCCTGCGGTCGGTTGCATTCGCCGGCTACTTCGTGGGTCCGCCGACGTCGACCAACACGCTGGTCTTTGCGGCGGCGATGGGCCTGCTGTGGTTCCCCGGCGTGTGGCCGCTCCTAAGCGGCCTGGTCGCCGAGATGTTCGGCACTCGCTACATGGCGACGCTTCTCGGGATCTCCTTCGTCGTGCACCAGGTCGGCGCTTCGCTCGGAGCGTGGGGCGGCGGCATCATTTTAGATGCAACCGGATCCTATGACGACGCCTGGAAGATCGGCGTCCTGGTCGGGTTTGCGGCGGGCATCGTACAGATCTTCGCTGGCGGCCCGGTGCGCCCCCCGCGAGGCGAGAGCCGAACCTCAGTTGGTGTCAACGTAGGAATCCCTCAAGTCAGCGACGCTATCTAATCGCGGCGAAGGCCATCTCCATCCCATGGATCTAATCGCGGCGAAGGCCATCTCCATCCCATGGTCGGCGACGGCCATGCCTGGACCGCCGAAGGTCTGGTATTGGTGCGGAGGCGTGAGCGCCTTAGACTTGCTTCCGGTTAGAGGCTCGGATGCCGGCCAGGTGTGAATGATCGGACCCAGTTAAGGGGCCGGCGTCCGAAAGCCGCCGATGAACGAACCCGCGGGAAACGGCGAGGGGTTGGGGATTTATGGGGATTTGGCCGGGCGCGGCTGCCATTCATAGGCCCGCCATCCCGAGCCGGCCGAGTGCCGGCAGCTTCAGTGCCGGCCTGACCGGGTCGACCCCAAGACTGAGGCCCAGCAGATTCACCTCGAGACCCTCGCGGAGCAGGATGCCGAAGAGCCCATAGAGCGATAGTTGAAACCCGGATCCGCTGGGTACCGCGGACGCGGTAGACACCTCTTCCGGACAGTGGGATCGTACGCAGCATAGCCGGGTCGTGCGGGCTACCGAGCAAGGCCGATGCAATTCCGAGTCGTGACGCTCAACCTGGAACAGGATCATAAGCGCTGGAGCGACCGGCATCCGCTGATCAGCGCTGAGATAGCCGGTTTGCGGCCGGACGTCGTCGCCTTCAACGAAGTCTGTGTACCGCTGCAGACCGCGAGGTTGCTGCGCGACTCCGCACTCGCCGCGACCGGCATTCCGTACAAGCTGGTCCAGCAAACTCGCGTCAATGGGCTGTCAAAGGTCGAAGGCGAGGCTTTACTGACCCGGTTTGCGATCATCGAAACCGGCAATCTCGATTATCAGGCCCGCGACATCGTCGCGCTGGTTTCCCGCGTCGTGATCGAGGAGAGGCTGGTCGATTTCTATGTGACCCACCTCTACATGTCGCGCGGCGACGATTCCCTGCGGCTTTTTCAGGTGCAGCAGCTTCTGCAATGGATCGACAGCCGGGCGGACGGCACGCCGGCGATCGTGTGCGGCGACTTCAACGCCAC
>DASQCY010000810.1:0-1861 GCA_035634495.1 Allostellaceae bacterium | reverse complement strand
TTGGCCGCGCGTGAGCGGGGCTAGACGTTAGAGCTACCCCTTGATCTCGATATCCTCGTACGACGGGAAGGGGCTCATCCAGACATCGCCGATCGTGTGCTTGGTGACGCGTGGGCCGATGCCCATCAAAGCGCGGAAGTCGATGACCGGCGCGTACATGACCCGGTCGATCGAGAGCTGTTGGATTTTGTACAGCAGCGCCTCGCGCTTGGCATGGTCGCGCTCGACCGCCTGCTGCGCGAATAGCTCGTCGATATCGGGGTAGCCGCCATAGGCGTAGGCGCCCTTGGACCGGATGAAGGCTTCGACGCGGCTCGCGGCATTGCCCGAGTTCCCGGCTCCGGTCACGAACAGGCCGCGCAATTTCTTGGCCTGCCAGTCGGCGTAGAACGCCGCTCGCTCCATCTGCTTGAGCCTGACGCGGATGCCGGCGGCGTTGAGATAGTTCATTACCGATTCGGCGATCGTCGGGAAACCCGGAATCGCCGCGAACTCGCCGCCATCGATGCCGTTCGGATAGCCGGCTTCGTCAAGCAATTGCTTGGCCTTCGCCGGATCGTAGGGCAGCGGCTCGACCTGCAACGCAAAGTCCATGACCCGCGGGACGATGACCCCTGCCGGCGGGCAGAACCCGAGACACCCCGCCTCATTGATCGCCTGGCGGTCGAGCGCGTAGTTCGCAGCGAGCCGTAGCCGCTCGTCGTGCCACGGCGACTTGGGGTCCCACTGCTCGGTGAACTCGATCCACTGGCTCGAAGCGTGCTTGGTCGCGACAATCTGAATGCCGGGATCGTTTCTGATCCCCTCGGCGTCGACGCCGTCGAGGGCGTAGGCGATATCGGCCTCGCCGGTCTTCAAGGTCAGGGCGCGTGCGGTGGTGTCGGGAATGCTGCGCATCACCAAGGTTTTGACGCTCGGCACCCGCCGCCAATAACCGGGATCGGCCTCCAGCACGACCTCGACCCCAGGCTTGCTGCTGACGAACTTGTAGGGGCCGGCGCCGATCGGATGCTTCTTGAAGGCGTCGTCGCCGACCTGCATCAGGTAGTTCTTGGGCACGACGATCCCGGCGGCGGTGGCGGTGGTGCCGTAGAACGTCATGAAGTCGGGCCACGGCTCCTTGAGGTGAAAGCGCACGACCAGCGGATCGACGATCTCGACCTCGCTCACATGGTCCTTCAGGGTTTGTGCCCCGGCACCCTGGTACCGTTCGAAGCTGAACTTGACATCTTCCGTGGTCACCGGGTCGCCGTTGTGAAACTTCAACTCGGGGCGCAATTTGAACTGGTAGGTCAAGCCGTCCTCGCTCTCCTCCCAGGATTGCGCCAGGCTCGGCCCCATCTTCTGCCCGGGATAAGGACGAACGAGCGCGTCGTGGATCGCGTAGAGCATGCCGAACGGCGTGATCTGCGGCGGTGCGGTCGACGGATCGAACCAGCTCGGCGCGATCGTCACGTGCCAAGCCATCACGGCCCGCCCGGACGGAGTGGCCTCGGCAGCCCACGACGGGCCCACCGCCAAGGCGAGGACTGCGGCGAGCAGCGAAGCGACGAGTGCCGGATACCAGCGGGGGGGCGCGAACGAAATCATCGGGACCTCTCTGAGAGACTGGCGTAGCATCCGTCACTCCCTGACGACAGAGGAAAAACCTGTTTGAGCGCCTGAGAAGACTTGCTCTCGACGTCGATAATATATGTATATCAACGCCTTACATCCGGTTTGGCAAGCCCGTCGGCAGCGGAATTTTGGATGCCAAAACGGGCATCGGCAGCGGAACGGCAGGGGAATTCACCAAGCGCTGCGAAGCCTGCGTTATTCGCATAAACACCCATTTGATAATTGATATTACCATAAATATACC
>DASQCY010000809.1:0-2551 GCA_035634495.1 Allostellaceae bacterium | reverse complement strand
CACACGCGATAAAAAATATTGCTCGAGGTGCTCACCCGGGCCGCGCTCACCGAGAACCAAGCGCTATTTCGATGCACGAGGGTGCGGTAAATCGCTGAGACGCCGCGAGTGGGTCCACGGCGCATTATCCCCAAGTGGAGCGTGCTCGACCCGTCGCGCTGATCAAACACGAGCTTCAAATCTCGGCTCGATCGTCACGGTGCAGACGACCGGCGCACTCCTACCGCTCATCGGCTAGACCGGCGTGCTGCTCGTGCTCGGCGCGATCATCGCCAGCGTTTTCGCGATGGTTAGCCACGTGGAGGCCGAGCACGGGTGGTTGGCGCTCTTGAGCCGCTTGTTCATCCGCTGAATTACGCGGATATCCGCGCTAAGGCCGTCTGTTCGCGGAACGTCCCGTCAATTCCCGTCAGCAGACGCTAGGAATGTCGAGACCTTAGATGTAGCCAGACGCTTTCAGGAAGCAGGGGCCGGAGGTTCAAATCCTCTCACTCCGACCAATTATTTCAATCAGTTACAAGGAATTTTGCGATCCGGTCTAGCCTTGTGCGTCTGAAAATGCGCCTGAAATTGTCACACCCGCGGCACTGAAGGAAAATCCCCCAGAGAGCCCGCTGACGCGTGTCCGGGTCAGAGCAAAGATAGCGGGAAGGGCCGATCATGCGTTGGCGCCCGGCGGCCGAAAATTCGGACTTCACAGAGGTCGAGACAGCGGGGAGGCGCGGCCCAAAAAGTCGCCGGTTTAGTGTGGGGTCACCGACCCTGAGCTGCCTCCAGTTGGGTGACGCCTTTGGGCCGAAGAACGAACCCGCTCGCGCGGGAGGGAGTACGCGTCACGGTCAGCGCATTATCGACGAGGTGAGGCGCAGTAGCGCGTGACGGTCGGGGTGTCTGATCCCGAGCATCGAAGGTCCGGCAACCTTCGGCTCGAGAAAGGACCCCCTGATGACCTCCGATCCCTCCCAACGGTCCGTCAGCCCACTGCGGGCGCGCATGATTGAAGACATGACCGTGCGCGGCTTCAAGGAGGACACGCGCCGCGACTATGTGCGACACGTGCGGGCATTTGCAGCCTTTATCGGCCGGTCGCCAGACACGGCAACGGCGGAAGAACTGCGCCTCTTCCAACTGCACCAGACGCAGAGCGGCATGCAGCCGCCGAGCATCAACGGCGCGGTCTCGGCCCTGCGCTTCTTTTTCACGGTGACGCTCGACCGGCCGGACCTGGCGCGCCGGCTCACCGTTGTGCCGTATCCGCGGCGGATACCGGCGGTGCTCAGCGTCGAGGAAGTGACGCTGCTGCTGCGCGCGGCAACAGCGCCGAAGTACAAGGCGGCGTTCGCCACCGCCGGAGCCTGTCCTCGGGCCGGCCAAAAGCCGGACCCGTGGGGCGCCGGGCTGCGCGTCTCGGAAGTCGTCGTGCTCAAGGTCGGCGATATCGACACCGAGCGCATGCTGCTGCGCGTCGAGCGCGGCAAGGGGGGCAAGGATCGTCACGCGATGCTGTCGCCGCAACTGCTTGAACTGCTGCGCGCCTGGTGGCGGGAGGGGCGGCGGCGCAGCCTGCTGCTGCCGGGGGGCTGGCTGTTCCCGGGCCGCAACCCGGTCGAGCCGCTGTCAGCCCGCCAGTTCTGCCGCGCCGTCCGTGCCGCCGCCCAAGCCGCGGGGATCAAAAAGCGCGTCTCGCCGCATACGCTGCGCCACAGCTTCGCCACGCATCTCCTCGAACAAGATGTTGATATTCGCGTGGTCCAGACGCTTCTGGGTCATGCCAAGCTCGACACCACGGCGCTTTACACCCGCGTCGCCAATACGACGATCCGGGCCGTAACCAGCCCACTCGACCGGCTCGCACCATTGATCGAGGGGAGGCCGCGACCGGAGGCTTAGCCGGCGGCCGTGCGCCGCCCGAGGCTGGAGGTCGCAGACGTCTTTCATCGCCATGGAGCCGACTGGCGCCGAGCCAATGCCGGGCATGTGAGCCTCGCTCAGCTCCAGGTGATGTCGGCGATCGAGCAGTGCCGCTCGGCCGTGCTCGGCGGCCATGTCGAGCGGTGCGAGGATTGCGGCCACAGCCGCATCGCCTACAACTCTTGTCGCAACCGCCATTGCCCAAAATGTCAGGGTGCGACGGCGCAGGATTGGCTTGCGGCCCGCGAGGCCGATCTGCTGCCGGTCGGCTATTTCCACGTGGTCTTCACGCTGCCCGCCGAGATCGCTCCGATTGCCTACCACAACAAGGCGATCATCTACGACTTGCTATTCCGCACGGCAGCCGAAACGCTGCTCACAATCGCTGCCGATCCCCAGCATCTCGGCGCTCGCATCGGCGCCACCGCCGTGCTCCACACCTGGGGCTCGGCAATGACCCACCACCCACACGTCCATATGATTGTACCGGGCGGTGGGATATCGCTCGACCGGACCCGCTGGGTGCACTGCAAGCCCGGGTTCCTGGTGCCGGTGCGGGTGCTTTCCCGCCTGTTCCGGCGGCTTCTCCTGGCCGCGCTTGCCGATGCCCACGCGGCGGCTGGCATTCTTTGGCGAGATC
>DASQCY010000808.1:0-9283 GCA_035634495.1 Allostellaceae bacterium | reverse complement strand
TCGCCGCGCGCGTAAGTCAATTGTCCTTGCGCGGCGGCGAGTGTGGATTCCGCCGAGCGCAGCTCATTGAGCTCGTTCTCCGGGTCGAGTTTGGCCAGCACTTGTCCGGCCTCGACCCGATCGCCGACGTTGACCGGTCTTTCGATCATCCGCCCGGCGATGCGAAATGCAAATGCGGGCTCGTCTTCGGCCTGGAGGTGCCCGGTCAGTACCACAGTTTCGCCGGCCTTTCCTTTGGCGGCCGTCACCGTGCGGACCGGGCGTATTTCTGGTGCCTCGACTTTAGTGTCCGGCTTACATGACGCCAGCACGGTCGCGACAGCAAGCAGGACCAGCCAAGCCCATAGAGGACCGTGTCTTCTCACTGCAAATCTCTCACGAGAGCCCTAAATGTTTTGGGGAGCGAGGACAACCCTCGTTCTGCTGGCGCTGAGATTGGGTCAGCGCAAGGAGCGAAGAGGAAGCTGGGCAAGATTCTGATCAGCTGTCTAGACGTGTCAAACAAAATCTGGTTGACAGTGGAGATGGGCCGAACTGCCTTTCACGATGGCGATGCGGGGTGGCGTCCGGTATGAGGCTAACTACGCTGCTACCTGCACGCCCGCGGCTGGCGGACTTCAAGCATGCTGCTAGCTGGCCCTCTTTCTGTTGTTGGTCTCAGGTGATCGGCGCAGTCGGGCGCTTTGACATCCGGTTTGGCGAAAAAGCGGCTCGGCGCATCTCTCCGGGTTTTCTTGCTGGGATGACACTCCTGCTCGGCGGGTGCGGTGACGATGGCATACTCTCCCGGTTTATGCTGAAGCCGGATCGCATCATTGTCGAGCGACGCCCCGACCCGGTCTACGAACAGCTCTTCCCTTATTACGTGGAAATCTGTGCAACGAGCCAATTCCGCTCCAAGCTAAAGGGTGAAGGCGGGGTCGCGGGCCACGCGGCCATGTATATCAAAGGTGCCTGCAAGGACGAAAAGGCGCCTTTCCCCAAGCTACGGCGGTGTCGCGTAGCAGCGACCGAGCTAAACGATCCCGAGCACGGTGCCGGTGTCAGCGTCGGCCGCTGGTTTCGGAACGTCAACTGGGTAGCGACCCCAGGCTACGAGCTTTTCCATGACGGTAATCTCAAGATCGGCGAGCGCCTGACCCAAGCCCATTTCGAGGCGACAGTGCGGGACGTGATCAGCAAGGGCGTCTACAAGGGGGTGGAGTTTCACGACTACCCAAGCTCCGGCGCTGGAGCAAGCCTCGAGAATTTCGTCGAGAACGAGGGCATCGGTACCGACTTCGCCCTCCAGTTCGCCCGGTCCGTGTTCTGCGCGCGCCTTCCGGTGACCGAGCCGATGTTGGACGAAATCATCGCCTTCCTGAACGACAAGAACCGCGAATACGCCGAGGGAGAAGCCGACTACAATTGGAATGTCTGGGCCGACAACTGCGCTCATACGTTGCGTAACGCCTTGGCAGCCGCCAACATCTGGTCGCCGCTGTCCGTGCAAGCGGTAAAATTCCGTCAGATATTCAACCTCGCCGTGCCCGCAAACGAGTTCGTGAATCTGGCAGAGCTCGGTACCGAGGGGAATATCACCGACTACCGGGAAATTCAGCATGAAGGACCCGAGCGAGACGCACTTCATGAATTTCACTGGCTGCCCACGCGACACGGTGCGCTGCTAAAGACGCTGCCGGTGCACGAGCCGAACGATGTGTACGATACGACGTTTCGACTCTTCACGCTTCAGTCGCCCCTTAGGATGCGTAAGACGCAGCGTGCAGTCGATTTGCTGTCGGACGAGCGCTTTGTGAACCTGGGCGCAAACCTCCACTATTTTCGCGACAAATATGAAGCGATCCTCGCAAGCCACGACGAGCGGGGCGACATGCTCGCGAATGTCCGGGGCACGCCATACCGCCGGGTCGAGCGGCTATACTATGAGTACATTCGAACGCAACGCGCCGAGGTCGAAGCCATGCTGGATAAGCTTACCTCGCTCGAGGATCAAGCAGACGGGGCGAAGTTCAAATAAACGGATCATTGCCTTAGTAATTTGTAGTGCGGCCGGGCGTTGACGCGGCAGAAGACGCGTTCTGGCGTCCCTCAGCTATCGCCGCTATGTCTTTCCAATAGCTTCCGCCAATCGGCGACATATGCGCGGAACGCCGCCGCAGTGGGTGCCCGGGCTCGTGGCAGTTCTCCGGTGTGACCCGCCGCGACGGGGGACTGCTCGAGGACCGTCACGCTCCAATGGACCCGGTCTGCTCCGCTCGCGTCGGTGTGTCGGATTGCGCAGCGTGTGCGGTATTCAGGATTTACCACCAGCTCAGAAGTCGGACTGATGGCCTGCCACTTTGGCATTTCGGAGGTGGGTTCATTACATCCTCGGTCGCGGAGTTCACGGCGCCTCGTTAGATGCGCCGTCGAGCCCGTGCCGTGCGCGGGTCGCGCCGACGATCGGTGATGAGCTCAGCCCCGCGCCAGGGCGTAGATCTGAGTGCCGCCCGGCGACGGGTGCATGAGCCAGGTCTCGCCGCCATCCAGACTGCTGTACACTTCTCCGCCATTGGTTGCGCAAGACATTCGTTCTGGCCGGCGCTCGTCAAAGGCTAGAGCGAACATAGTGTGTGCCGGTCGCTGACCCATATCGACACGAGTCCAGCTGTCACCGCCGTCGGCACTACGCAGGAGCACACCGATCTCGCTTTGGAAGCTGCCGCCCGCCGCCACCCACAGCCTGCGCGGAGTGCCCGGTACCTCGCGAATGTCGCGGCAGTAAATCTGGCCCTTGGCATTAAGCGGCTCTAATGGCACGTGGCGCCAATGGTCGCCGCCGTCGGCGCTGTGAAACATGCCTGCCCGGCCAATGCCATAAACTGTGCCGGGCCGCCAACGGCTGACCAGCACGCCATGCATGTCGACGGCGTCATCGTTGAGGTACTGGCCGTGGCTCAGGTTCTCCCAATGCTCACCGCCGTCGGTCGAGCGGATCGTGCCGCCGACCTCGATCGCACCGTACAGGAGTTCGGGCTCGCCGGCGCTGGCGTCCATCATCAGCACCCGCTTTGCCGGATTGGCGCCCGGCGCGGTGGTGATCTCGGGAAAGCGCACGCTGACGGGCAGACGCGTCCAGCGTTCACCGGCATCGTCACTGCGATAGATCTCGCAGTTCTCGCAGCCGACAAAGATGACGTCGGGATCGTGCGGGTGGAACAAGAGCGACCAGACCGGCAGGCCGTGACCGGGCAAATCGACCTTCTCCCAGTGCTCACCGCGGTCGGCGCTCCGGTAGGGCCCGGATTGCGTACCGGCGTAGATGATTTCGGGCTGTCGCGGGTGTGTGGCCAGGGCGCGCACGGCTGGCGCTTCGGGCAAGCCGCGCTCCAGCCGCTGCCATTCTTCGCTGCCATCGGCCATCCGGAAAAGGCCGGATTGCACCAGTCGACCGGGTCCGGTTTCGCCGGCCAAGCCCAAATATACATAGGAGCTCGGGTTATTCGTGTCGTGGCTTGCCATCAGATCACCCTCCTTGTCCGGCGCCGTCGATCGATAGGCCGCGGACGCGCCATCGTCCGTAGGGCAAGGATAAGCGTTGCCTCAACTCGTCGCAAGGCTAGGGGTGACTCAACCGAGGACCGCCGTTTATTGCGATAATCATATCTATAAATTTGCCATATTCACGTTTCATACTCCGACCCATACCGTCCCGGGAATAGACCGCGGCTGGACCCAGGAGGTGCGAATGGCTGATCGGTTTTTACCAAAACCGCCGGGATGCGTACAGAGGACGGAGGTTCGTCGCGATCCGCCGGGACGAGACGAGCGCTTCAACCTGAAGGCGAGAGTTTGCTGTAGATTTGCTGCAGATGCAGCGATCGTCGATCGCTGACGCAACTGTTTGGTGCAGCTTATGGCAACTCGGAGCCGAGCCATCGAATTCCGGACTACCAGCCGTGATTTCGAGGCGGTTGGTCTCTTTGGTATCAAGGCTTATTATCACCTTTGGGTATTTGTTTGGGATTTCGGCATCAGCTATGGATCTCGACCGCAGCTTCGGCTTTCTCGTCCACGACGTCGCCCGCCTGTTCGGGCGTCGATTCAACCAGCGCGCCCTGCTCTTCCTCGGTCTCACCCGGGCGCAGTGCAAGGTGCTGGGCTACCTCGCCCGGAACGAAGGGATAAATCAGGCCGGCCTCGCCGATCTTCTCGAAATCAAGCCGATGAGCTTGGTTCGACAGATCGATCGCATGGAGGAGGACGGGTGGATCGAGCGGCGGCCCGACCCCGGCGACCGGCGCGCCCACCGCCTCGTCCTAACCGAGAAGGCGCGCCCGATCCTGGCCCGCATCCTCGACCTCTCCACTGAAGTTCGGAAGGAGGCCTTCGTGGGCCTTTCCGCGGCGGATGGTCGGCATCTGATCGATCTGCTCGGGCGTGTTCACGGTAATCTGTCGGAACGTGTTCCGCCCCTAGCCGTCGCCGAATACGCCGATCTCGACGAGTCGAATGACCACTCTGGGCTGCGCGTAGCAAAGGCGTCTGCGGATTTGTCGCCGGTGGGAGGCCACCAGTGACGAGTGCCGTCGAGAACGAATCATCATCGACGATAGGCGCCCGTCGAGCCGGCGCGGACGGTCGCCCGGCAATCATGGGTAGCCGACGCTCGTTGCGCCAGAGGGCGCGGCTGCCTCTGATGCTCGCCGGGCCGCTCGTCGTCATGCTTGCCGCCGGGTACTGGTATCTGACGGGCGGGCGTTATGTCTCCACCGACGATGCCTACGTCCAGGCCGCACGGGTCGCGATCAGCACCGATATCTCGGGCCGCGTCGTCGAAATCGATGTTCACGACAACGACAGGGTCACCGCCGGACAGGTGCTCTTTCGTATCGATCAACGTCCGTTTGTTATCGCGGTCGAGGAAGCCAAGGCGCAGTTGGCCACCGTGCGGTTCCAAATTCACGCGATGAAGGCGACCTATCACCAGAAACGGGCTGATGCCAGGGCAACCGAGGCCATGGTCGACTATCAGCAGCACGAATTCGAGCGGCAACAGCGCCTGGTCGCTTCCGGCACCGCTTCCCAGCAGCAGTTCGAACAAGCGAGGCAAGCCTATGAAACGGGGCGGCAGCAACTTGCGTCAAAGCAGCAGGATGTCGCCGTTGCCCTCGCCAACATCGGTGGCGATCCCGATATTCCTTTGGAGCAGCACCCGATGGTGCAACACGCACAGGCGGCGCTCGACCGCGCAGAGCTCAATCTCTCCTACACGGTGATCAACGCGCCCGAAAACGGCATCGTCACCAAGGTCGAGCAGCTCCAGGTCGGAGATTACGTCACGGCTTCGACGCCTCTGTTCTCGCTGATGTCGACGGATCGGGTCTGGGTCGAGGCCAACTTCAAAGAGACAGAGCTGACACATATGCGTCCCGGCCAGGCGGCCACGGTCGAGATCGACACCTATCCCGACGTCGTCTTTCCGGCCACGGTCGAAAGTTTGAGCCCCGGGACCGGGTTAACCTTCTCGCTGCTGCCGGCCGAGAACGCCACCGGCAATTGGGTGAAGGTCGTCCAGCGTCTGCCGGTGCGCCTCAGCATTGACCATCTAGACCCGGAGACTCCACTTCACGCCGGGTTGAGCGCGACCGTGGAAGTCGACACTAAGCATCGCCGTCCCTGGCTCAATCGGGTTGGGCGGCTGTTCGGATGGCTCGCGGGTTCGACGACGCAAGCCGCGGAGCGGTGACGAACGAAACCACCGCCCCGGTCGCCAACCGGGGCGCGATCACGGTCTCGATCATGCTGGCGACCTTCATGCAGGGGGTCGACACCACGATCGCAAATGTCGCATTGCCGCATATGCAGGGCAGCTTTTCCGCCGCTCAGGACCAGATCGCCTGGGTCATCACCTCCTATATCGTCGCGGCGGCGATCATGACACCGCTGACGGGCTGGCTCGCCGGCCGCCTCGGCATCAAGTACGTATTCTTCTTCTCGGTCGCCGGTTTTACCCTAGCCTCAGCTTTGTGCGGCGTGGCCACGAGCCTGGCGCAGATGGTGATCTATCGTTTACTGCAGGGGATCTGCGGAGCGGCGCTGGTGCCTTTGTCTCAATCGGTGCTGCTGCAGATCAATCCACCCCAGCGCCACGCCAAAGCCATGTCGGTTTGGGGCATGGGGGTTATACTGGGCCCGATTATCGGTCCGGCGCTCGGCGGCTGGCTGACTGACCAATACAACTGGCGTTGGGTGTTTTTCATCAATGTGCCGTTCGGGCTTCTTGCCGCCGCCGGGATTCTGATTTTCATTCGCGATACACGACGCGCCCATCGCGAGTCGTTCGATTTTTTCGGCTTTGCGACCTTGAGCTTGGCGATTGGCGCCTTGCAGATGTTTCTCGATCGTGGCGAGCTCAAGGATTGGTTCGGCTCGACCGAGATCTGGGTCGAAGCGACGATCGCAGGACTCGCCTTCTACCTGTTTGTGGTCCACACCGCGACGGCCACCGACCGGTCTTTTCTCAACCGAGACTTGTTAAAGGATGCCAATTGCGCCGTCGGCACGATCCTGATGTTCCTGGTCGCCATCCCGCTGTTTGGGACGATGGTTTTGTTGCCGACGATGCTGCAGGAACTGCTGAACTATCCGGTGCTGACGACCGGGTTGGTGTTGGTGCCGCGCGGCCTCGGCACGATGGCCGCGATGTTCGTCGTCGGCCGGCTCATCGGGCGCGTCGATACCAGGCTGGCGATCCTGGCGGGGCTCACGCTCACTGCGATCGCGATGTGGCAGATGACCGGATTCTCGCTTTATATGGGCATGGGCCCGGTGATCTCGACCGGGGTGTTGCAAGGGTTCGGCCTCGGTTTGGTCTTTACGCCGCTGAGCATCGTAACCTTCTCGACCCTCCCTCGGCAGATCTTGACGCAGGGGACCGCGATTTTCAGCCTGACGCGCAACATTGGCAGCAGCGTCGGCATCGCCATCGTCGAGGCGCTGCTGGTCGAGAATACCCAGATCGTCCACTCGCGGCTCGTCGAGCAGTTGCGTCCGGACAACCCGCTGGCTCGAGTGCCGCATATGGCTGCACCCTTTAGCCTGACCGACCCCTCCGGCCTCGGCGCGCTCAATATGGAAGCGACACGCCAGGCGGCAATGGTCGCCTATATCGACGATTTCAAGCTGATGATGATCATCATCATCATCACCCTGCCGCTCCTGCTGCTGTTGCGCCGGCCAGCTCCCGCCCACGGCGGGGCGACAGTTGCTGCCGAATGAACGGCCCCCGCCGCCGCCCGCGCGGATGCGGCGCGGTATTCGCCGGCGACTACCCGAGCGAGGCGATGATCTCGCGGTAAGCCGCCTCGGGAAAGGCCTTCAGCGTCTTCGTTCGTACGCTCCCGAGCGACCCGAGAAGCAAAGTGAATCGTGCCACTACGGCATCGTCGGGGGCTTCGTAGATGGCTATCAGATCATATTCGCCCATCGTCATGTATACCGATTTGAACTCGCCTCCCATGTCGACGAGTGCCTTTTTCGCCGTATCGAGCCGCCGCGGCGAGTCCTTTACTTTCTGGGCCCCTTGGTCGGTCCAGTTGGCGAGCATGATGTAAGTGGGCACGGCGCCCCTCCCTCATTTACCGGTTGCGCACCCGCACATTCGCGAGCGCATCGATCGCGTTCGCCTGACGCTTGTCGCCTAATTTAGCGAATTTTTCACCGAACCGACATGCGCCAGCACACCCCTACCCCTCACTACCCAGTGGCGGAGGGTGTCGGATGGTTTAGGCCGTCACTTGCACACCCTCGGCTGTGATGCGATCGAGCTTTGCCGCCATGATGAAGTCGTTCTCGTGCAGACCCTTGATCTTCTTGGTGTGCAGCGAGACCGTGGCGTAGCCCCAGCCAAACGTGATCTCGGGGTGATGTCCTTCGGTTTCGGCGAGCGCGGCTGCGCGCTCGACGAAGGCGAAGGCCTCGCGGAAATTCTTGAAACGGTAGGTCCGCGCGATCCGCTTCGCTCCGTCGAGCAACTCCCAATCCGGCGCTTGCCCGCCATAGTTCGCGGCCTCTTCCTGCGTCAGCGGCGGCATGCCGCCACGACAGGGGGTGCAACTTTTTTCGACGAGTGCTAATGGCATCGTGCGACCTCTTCGATGGGGTACGATAAATTGAGATATAGGCGCAGGTGGAGAAGGGTTCGATGGCATCTCGGTCCGTTGCTCGCCTGTCATCGGCCGTACTCATATTCTGCGTGCTCACCAGCCAGGCCCTCTCAGATGCCACAACGGCAAACCCGGCCGCGAGGTGGCAGGTGGTTCTCGCCGCCGGCGACGACGCCGAGCCGGTATTCGACAACGCTGCGCGCGCTTTGGGCCAACGCCTCGCGGCAGCGGGCGTGCCGGCGGCAAACATTCACCGCCTCAGTGCGAGCGGTGCCGAGGTGGGAGCCGCGGTCGAACCGGCTCTTGCGAACGTCCTCCTACAACGGATCGGTACGCTGCCGGCTCGACCGGGGGATCGGTGCCTGATCTTCCTGACCTCGCACGGCGAGCGCGGGGCTGGCCTGTGGCTCGCCCGCTCGAACACGGCGGTCAGCCCGGATCAGCTTGCCCAGGCGCTGTCGCGGGGATGCGCAGCCGTGCCGACGGTCGTAGTCGTCTCGGCCTGTTACAGCGGAGGCTTTGCCACCGGAAAGATGGCAAAGCCCAATCGCATTGTTTTGACCGCTGCGCGCAACGACCGGCCGTCTTTTGGTTGTCAAGTCCATCGCGTATATAATTTTTTCGACGAATGCCTGCTCGGTGCATTGCCGAAATCCGCGACCTGGCGGGCGGTGGCCGACGGATCCAGGGAGTGTGTACATCGTATGGAGCGCGCGCTCGGAGAGCGGCCGTCCGAGCCCCAAGCCTATTTCGGCGCCGTCGTCGCGAATTTGGACGTCGGCTTTTGACCCTCAACGCAACACGATGATAGGCACGTTCCCTTCTCGCCGCGTGATATTCAGCGCGACGTCGCCGCGGTAGCGCCGCAGCAGCACATCGGCTGAGCCATGTTTCGTCTGCAAACCGCGCAGGTGCAGTTCGTCGAGAAATTCCGGGAGGACCGGGCGGTCAAAGCGGATCTCGCGCGCCCCCCGATCGAATCCGATGCCGAGGCTCGCCTGAATCAGGGCGAATACCGCAGCGCTTGCCCAGGCCTGAGGTATGCATGCGACCGGATAAAGCGTCGGCGCGTTGAGCCTGCGCCACGGAAAGCCGCAGAACAGCTCGGGCAGCCGCCGCAGATCCATATAGCC
>DASQCY010000807.1:0-6018 GCA_035634495.1 Allostellaceae bacterium | reverse complement strand
ATCGCGGCGATCGCTCTATCGACCAACGCGTGGGCTGCGGACTGGCCAGGGCCATGGACGGAATTGGCGTCCGACGGCACTCTTTCCGTTCGCATTGCGGTCGCTACCGGCACAGCTTGTCCAAAGGCGACGGCGGATGGGATCAGCCTCCCGATGGCGCCGCGTGCCGGTGCGGACGACGGCTTCCCGGTCGTGGTGTGCGAGGCGCGAGCGCCGGCCGTGACTCGCCAACTCATCGTCGGGGACTCGCCGGCTCCGAACCTGCCAGAGGAAGTGCGGCGGATCGTCGTCATCGGCGACACGGGTTGTCGGCTTGAGGGACGCTCGGTCCAGGATTGCAACGACCCGGAGGCTTGGCCGTTTGCCACGATTGCCCGCCGCGCGGCCAGCCGCAAGCCCGATCTGGTCATCCATGTCGGCGATTACTATTACCGCGAGACCGCGTGCCCGGCCGATCGAAAGGGATGCGCCGGCAGTTCTTACGGGGATAACTGGGAGACATGGCAGGCGGATTTCTTCGAGCCGGCGGCCCCGCTGTTGGCCATCGCGCCATGGGTCATGGTCCGCGGCAATCACGAGCTGTGCCGCCGCGGGGGTCGCGGCTGGTTTCGCCTGCTCGACCCGCATCCTGCTCCGCTCGAATGTGCGGATCGAAGCGACCCGTTCCGGCTTCACATCGGTGGACTGGACCTCTTGTGGTTCGACGGCGCCGATGCCGACGATTTCTCGGCGCCGGCGGCGAAAGTCGCCTTCTACGCCGCGCAACTCGCGGGCCTGTTGGCGGCGGCACCCTCTCATGCGTGGCTACTTACTCATCGCCCGATTTGGGCTCTGGCGCAAGGCGAGATCGCCGGCGCGAACGTAAACGCCACCGAGCAGGGAGCAATCCAAGGGCAGGTTCCGCCCGGTCTCGATCTGGTTGTATCGGGGCACCTCCACGATTTCACCAGCTATGAATTCGGACCCGATCGTCCGGCGCAGTTGCTTGTCGGCGACAGTGGCGACACGATGCTGGAGCTCGGCAAAACGCCGCTAACCGGCGCTGAGATAGACGGGATGCGGGTAGTGAGCGGCTTTGCATTGAAACGCTTCGGGTTTTTCGTCATGGAGGCGACCGCCGGCGGGTGGGACGGCAGCCTCTATGGCAGCGATGACGCCGTTCTCGCTCATTGCCGGCTGCGCGGCCGCAGTCTCGAATGCGGCCCAGCACAGACCCAGTGATCGTGGCCTGCAGGCCTCGCTAATCGGTTTCGGCGGCGCGCGAGCGCGGGCGCAGGCGGCGGACGCGCGCGCCGCTGCGCTCGCGAATGGTCTGGAAGGTGACGTAGAGCATCGGGATCACGAAGAGCCCAATTGCGCTTGCGGCAATCATCCCGGCAAAGACCGGTGTGCCGACGGCGTGCCGGCTGATTTCTGCCGCCCCTTGCGCGACGACCAACGGATAGACCCCGAGGATGAAGGCGAACGAGGTCATCATCACGGCACGAAAACGCATCCGCGCGCCGAGCACCGCGGCCTCGCGGATATCCATGCCCTCCTCGCGCCGGTCCTTGGCGAATTCAACGATCAGGATGCCGTTCTTGGCGGCCATCGCAATCAGCACGACGAGCCCAATTTGCGCATAAAGGTCGACCGCCAAGTGAAAAATCAAAATTCCGACAAACGCCCCCAGCACCCCGACCGGCACCGACAGCAATACCGGGACCGGGATCATCCAGCTCTCATAGAGCCCGACGAGGAACAGAAACGCGAACAGCACGGCAAGCCCGAGGATCGGGCCGGTCTGCCCAGAGGCCGCGAACTCCTGATAAGCGGTCCCGGTCCATTCATAGCCGTAGCCCGAAGGCAAGGTCTTGTCTGAGACCTGTGCCATCGCCGCCAGTGCGGTGCCAGAGGAGGTGCCCGGAGACGGGCTGCCCTGAATCGGGATCGCACGATAGTTATTGTAGCGGGTGATGACCTGCGGCCCGACGATGACGCGAGCGTTGGCGATCGACCGCAATGGCACATCGGTGCCGAATTTGTTGCGGACGTAGATCTGCCATAGCGAGGAGACGTCGCGCCGGTCCGCCCCCTCGCCCTCGATGTTGACCTGCCAGACGCGGCCGAACAGGTTGAAGTTGTTGATGTAGGTGCCGCCCAATGTCGCCTGCAGGGCGTTGAACACGTCGTTCATGCCGAGGCCCAGGGCCTGCGTCTTCTCGCGGTCGATGTCGAGATAGATCGAGGGATTGCTCGCCGTATAAGTCGTGAAGACGCGGGTCAGCCGGGGATCCTGGTTGGCGGCCGCGAGAAGCCCTTGCATGACGCTGTTCATCGCGGAGGGATCCTGTCCCTCGAGCCCTTCGAGTTCGTATTCGAACCCGCCGGTGGTCGACAGCCCGATGATCGGCGGCAGGTTGAACGGGATCACGGTCGCCGTGCGGATTTGCTGTCCCTCGCCGAATACCTTCGCGATCAGCGCCTGCGCCGAATTCGCCGCGCCGACGCGGTCGGCGAACGGCTTCAAGGTCGGCACAATGAAGGCCGTATTCGGCTCGTTGACGCCGTCGATGATCGAGAAGCCGACGATCCCGATAATATTCTGAATCTGCGGCATCGATTTTAACACGGCCTCGATGCGCTTAACCGCTTCGCGGGTGCGGCTGACCGATGCGCCGTCGGGCAATTGCACCGAGATAAAGAAGGCGCCCTGATCCTCTTCCGGCAGAAACCCGGTCGGGGTCCGCAAGGACAGAAAATAAACCCCGGCGGCACTCGCTAAGATTGCAACAAGGCCGAGCACGGAGACGCGCACCAGGCGGCGCACGATCGCCGCGTAACCGTCGCGGATGTTGTCGATGCGCCGCAACACCCAACCCATCGGCCCCCGCTTCGGACCGCCGTGGCGCAGAAACACGGCGCACAGCGCCGGCGACAAGCTGAGCGCATTCAAGGCCGAGATCAGCATCGCGACACTGATCGTCACCGCAAACTGCCGGAACAATGTTCCTGAAATGCCGGGGATGAAGGCGATTGGCACGAACACAGAAAGGAGGACCAAAGTGATCGCGATGATCGGCGCGGTGATCTCGGTCATCGCCTTCTTTGTCGCGTCCGCGGGTGACAGGTTCGGTTCTTCCTCCATCACGCGTTCGACGTTCTCGACGACGACGATTGCGTCGTCGACCAGGATGCCGATCGCCAGCACCATCGCGAGCAGCGATATCGTATTGGCCGAATAGCCCATCAGCAGCAGAACCGCGAAGCTGCCGATCAGACTGACCGGCACTGCAATTGCGGGAATGAGGGTCGCGCGCAGGCTGCCGAGAAACACGAAGACGACGATTACGACGAGTACAAAGGCGATGACAAGCGTGATCAGCACGTCGTGAATCGTGTCTTGGACGAAGGTGGTCGTGTCGTAATTGACGAGGTATTTGAGACCGGCCGGGAAGCGCTGGCTCAAGCGGTCCATATTGGCTCTAACGAGCCCAGCAGTCTTTACTGCATTGGCGCCGGGAGAGAGATAGATGCCAATCGCCACGGAAGGCTCGCCATTGAAGCGGCCTTCAATGTCCTGGTTTTGGGCGCCGAGGTCGACCCGGGCGACATCGCGTACGCGCAGCAGCGACCCGTCGGGATTGGCACGCAACACGATATTGCCGAACTGCTCGGGTGTCGTCAGGCGACCAAGCGTCTGCACATTCATCTGGAATTGCTGGTCTCTGCCGATCGGGCGCGCGCCGATCCGGCCGGCCGCCGCATCCACGTTCTGCGCCTGGATCGCCGAGATCACATCGGCCGGGGTCAGCTGCAGATTGTCCAAGCGCTGGGTGTCGAACCAAATGCGCATCGAGTAGTTGAGCGCGCCGAAGATCTGCGCTTGGCCGACCCCGGGTGTGCGGGACAATACGTCGAGCACATTGATGATCACGTAATTGGTGATGAACAGCGGGTCTTGCTTGCCGTTCTCGCTGTAGAGCGCGATGAATTGCAGGACCGCCGACGATTTCTTCTTTATGGTCAGCCCCTCCAGCTGGACTTCCTGAGGGAGCTGGGCCAAGGCGGTCTGCACCCGGTTATTGACGGCGTTGGTGTTGATGTCGGGATCACTGCCGAGCACAAAGCTGACCGTCAGGTTGTAGCTGCCGTCATTGCCGCTCGTCGACTTCATGTAGATCATCTTGTCGACGCCGACGACCTGCGCCTCGATCGGCTGGGCCACGCTCGATTCGACGACGGCGGCGGAGGCGCCGGGATAGGTCGCCGAGACTACGGTCTGAGGCGGCACGATGTCCGGGAACTGCGCGACCGGAATGCGCGTCAGCGCCAAGAGGCCGGCGATCGTGATGACGATCGCGATGACGACCGCGAGCCGCGGCCGATCGACAAAGATCGCCGAGATCATTGCGTCGCCTTCGGTTCGCTGGTGGAGGAGCCGGTCGCGCTGTCTTGCACGGTCTGCGGCGCAATCGGCGGCGGCGGGGTCGCCGGACCGGGTGACACGACTTCGCCAGGTCGGACACGCTGCAGCCCCTCGCTGATGACCAGCTCTCCCTCCTTCAGCCCATTGCTTACCACGGCGGTGGAGGGGGTCGACTGGCCGAGCTGGATGGACCGCCGTTGTGCTTTGTTCTGCGCGTCGACGACGTAGACATAGTCGCCTTGCTGATCCGACAGCACCGCGGCGCGCGGGATGGCGAGAACGGTAATCGGCTCCACGCCTTCGATCATCACCGTCACGAACTCCCCGTCGAAGAGCTCGCGCGGGGCGGCCGCGCCTGGCGGCTCGCCCGGAAGCAGCGGGTTGGGGATGACGCCGCGCACCGTGACGGTGTCGGTGTTGGTCGCGACCGTCGGTGATACGTAATCGACCTTGCCGTTCTGTTCGTAGATCCGCCCATCCGGCAGGCGCAGCTTGAGCACGACTGCGTTGAAACCGCCCTTTGCGTCGTAGCGGTTGCGCAGATCGAGACCCGCGCGCACAGACACCGGGTAGAGCACATACATCGGATCCTGGCTAACGAGGTTCGCCAGGGTCCCAGTCGTCGGCGAGACGACGTTGCCTTCCGTGACCTCGGTAGCGCTGATCTTGCCGTCGATCGGCGCGCGAATCTCGGTATAGCCGAGATTGATCTCGGCTTCTTCCAGCTGCGCCTTCGCGGAGGCAACTTGCGCCGCCAAAGAACGTTCATTGGAAAGGGTTTGGTCGACATTCTGCTGCTGGCCGGCGGGCGTTTTCAAAAGGTACTGGGCGCGCTCGAGCTGCCTCTCAGCATAGGTGTGCTGCGCCTCGAGCTGCTCCACGTTGGCCTTATCGGCGTCGACCTGCGCCTGAAACGGCGGCTGTTCGAGCTGGTAGAGAAGATCGCCCTGCTTGACCTCGGCACCCTCGACGAAGGCCCGCTTTTCGAGATAGGCGCTGACCCGAGCGACGAGCGCCACCCGTCCCACCGCCTGGATGCGGCCGATGAACTCGTCGGTCTGCGTGATCTGCTGGCGCTCGGCGCGCACCACTCCGACCGCCGGCGGCCCGGCGGGTGCAGGTTGGGCCCCGGCAGAGACGGGAAGCACGCTTAGGATCAGGAGCAGGAGGACGAGCTTCGTGAACGGCCTGTATCTCACCCTGTCCTCCGAAGAGCCGCCATGCCGAGCCTTCTCAGCTAGAACTTAAGTCTTCCGGAAGATGTCAACCGACGTCCCCCGGATTTCTATTCCTCTTCTTCCTCCCGCTCCGTCCAACCTGGTTCCTGACGATCGCCGACATCGGGCTCCAGCGCTCCGACGCGCGTCAGGTCCGCAACCGGCGTGCCGTCCTCTGCTATGGTCACGGCATCCGTATAGCGCATGCCGAAGCGTATATCTTCCGGCATATAGGTGCGAATCTCGTGCACTGATGTCGCGAGCGTCGGGTCGCGCGCTTCGAGCGTCACGAACACTCGCGCGTCCGCCTCGATCGCTCGCGCCATATCGTAGCCATGCAAGGGGCTGCGCTCGTCCAGCACATGCATGAGTGTCCAGTCGAGTGGAAAGAGT
>DASQCY010000806.1:0-1756 GCA_035634495.1 Allostellaceae bacterium | reverse complement strand
GCGCCGCGCGCTGACCCTCGCCATCGACCGTTGGAACGGCGCACTGGCTCTGGCCAAGATCGCTACGGTGCGCACGGTTGGCGGGGTCGTCTTTCCGGGATCACCGCTGGCGGCAAACCGGCAGGAGCTCGAGAGCATTGCTGGGTTCTGGCCGGACATCGAGAAGTCGCGGACCGAGGCGCGGCGCCTATTGCGGGAGGCGGGGGTCGAGCGGCTTTCCTTCGAGCTGTTGAACCGGGATCTCGACCAGCCCTTCAAATATATGGGTATCTGGCTGGTCGACCAGTGGAGCAAGATCGGGCTCAACGTAACGCAGCGCATCGTGCCCGTCGGTCCGTGGTTCGAGGCAATGCGCAGCGAGAATTTCGACGTGACCCTGGAGGGCAACTGCCAGAGCGTGGTCAACCCGGTGCTTGACGTTCAGAAATACCTACCGCGCTCGGTCTTCACCGAGAATTACGGAAATTTTCAAGACCAGCACGAAATCGATCTCTATCAGCAGATATTGCACGAGACCGATCCGGCAAGGCAGCGCATCCTGTTCTGCAATTTCGAGAAATACGTGCTCGACGAGCAGGCCCATGAGCTGTTGGTGCTGTGGCAGCACCGCATCGTGCCCTACCGCTCCTACCTCAAAGGCTGGAAGGCCGGCCCGAGCTTTTATGTCAACCAAGATCTGGCGACTGTCTGGCTCGACAGGTAGGCTCCTATGACCGTGGCCGAGCTCGACACCAAGCCGCTCCTCGAAGTGAGGGGCCTGAAGATGCACTTCCCGGTCACCGACCTCACGCGGACTGTAAGGCCACACCTCTGCGAAACGCGCCGCCACAGCCGCCTCGCGCTCGGCCGCGGCTATCGCGGCGACCGCCGGGACATCCGCCAAATTCTGCTGGACTATCTGTTCTCTTTCGGCCGACGATCCGGCCGCCTCTGCGGGATGCGCGCCGATAATTTCCTCGCTGGACCCCCGCTCCTCGTCCTCGACCGGTGCTTAAGGACCCCATCCAGGTTATCGGTCCGGCATCTCTCGTCGGCAACAGCCGAGAGACCTTTCACAAGAGCGGTACCGGAGGTTCGAATCCGGTTCCCTCCAGCGGAGAGTCCACGTCTCGCGGGATTTTGCCCTCCCACGGCGAGAAGCCGGCTTTTCGCGCGGGTGTGCGGGCCCGGCAGGTGCAGCGCGGTCAGCAGAGACGGGTATCGCGCGGTGCATGGCGCCGACCGGCGGGAATATCTCTGTCGGGCCAAATTCCAGTACCGCGGCGTCGATGAGGCGGTGGCTTAATCAATTCAGATCGGGCTCAGGCAAAGCCGAGCACGGACCGTTGCTCGTGCCAGGCAAGCGGTAGACGAGAGTGCGCCAGCAGGTTGTTCGCGGTCAAATCGCGAGGCTGACGCCCATCGAGGATCGCTTGGGCGATGTCCGGGGCGAGGTAGCTGAGGCGGACGAGCCGCGTGAAGTAGGACGGGCTCACACCCTCCCGCTTGGCCAGGGCGGCAAACGGCAAGCTGTCGCTGCCGACGAGTGCTGTGTTGAAGCGGCGCGCCCTAATCAGCAGTTTGATCAGCCGCGCATCGGGTTTCGCAGTCGCAAATGGATCGGTGCCATCGATCCGCATCGTGATCTCCCGCCCGGCACGGCGCAGCTGTATCGGCACCGACAGGATCTGGGTTTCGTCGTCCGTCGCGCTTGGCAGTGGCGTAGCGACATCGAGGAGTGCACCGAGCCGGGTCGCGCGCAAATGGATGTCGATCT
>DASQCY010000805.1:0-5145 GCA_035634495.1 Allostellaceae bacterium | reverse complement strand
AGCTCGTGCAGCAGATAGCGCTGATAGGGGACGCGCTCGGAACGAAAATCCCAGAAGTGATGGTGCGGGTCGCAGATCGGCAGCTCCGGCTCCAGGGTCGCTTCCTGGGTCAGCGCCAGCCAGTCGTTTCCTCCATAGGGCATAGCGGCTCCTCGTTAAATGTTGATTTTCCGCGGGCTCACGCGCCAGCATAGTCGGCGGGCATGTGCCGAACAATCTCGGGAGGAGGGCCCTGCGATGATCGTCGGAAGCGGCCGGTTCAAATACCGCGTCAATGCCGATTGGGCGAAACTGCCCGACGGCTGGTCCTTCAAGGAAGTCGGCGGGGTCGGCGTCGACGGCAACGACAACGTCTATGTCTTCAACCGCGGCGAGCACCCGATGATGGTCTTCGACCGCGCGGGCAACTTCCTGCGCTCGTGGGGCGAGGGCCAATATCCGCGGGCCCACGGCGTCCATATGGCGCCGGACGACACGATGTTTCTGACCGACGATGGCGGTCATTTCGTGCGCAAGGTGAGGCTCGACGGCAGGGTCCTGCTCGAGCTGGGCGTGCCGGGCAAGCCTGCACCCTTTATGAGCGGCGAGCCGTTCCACCGCTGCACCCACACGGCGTTGTCGCCAAAGGGCGAGATCTACGTGTCGGACGGTTACGGCAACGCCCGCGTGCACAAATATTCGCCCGACGGCAAATTGCTGCTGTCGTGGGGCGAGCCCGGCACCGGCGAGGGCGAGTTCAACATCGTCCACAACATTTGCACCGATGCCGACGGCTGGGTCTATGTCGCTGACCGCGAGAACCACCGCGTCCAAGTGTTCGACGGCGACGGCAGGTACGAGACGCAGTGGAAGAATTTGCACCGTCCGTGCGGGCTCTACATGCCCTACGGCCACCGGCCGATCTGCTACATCGGCGAAGTGGGCCCGGCCGCCGCCGTCAGCCGCGACATTCCCAATCTCGGGCCGCGGGTAAGCATCGTCGACCACGAGGGCAAATTGATCGGGCGGTTTGGCGACACGCCGGCCGGCACCGCGCTGGGGAAGTTCTTGGCGCCGCATGGGCTCGCGGTCGACAGGCACGGTGACATTTATGTCGGCGAGGTCTCCTGGACCGCCTGGCCGCAGATCTACCCGGGTCAGCCGTATCCCGCCGATCTGCGCTCCCTGCAGAAATTCGAAAAGGTCGAGTGACTGGATGTGCTAGGTTTGCGGCAGAATTCCTCGGCGCCGTGTGCAGCGCCGAGCAACGCCTGAGACGGAGAAAGCGATGCAATTGATGTATTTCACCGAGCAGCCGATGTCGGCCTATCCGGCCGATGAGGGACTGAAATTCGGCGCCACGGCGCTGATGTTCTCCAACAAATACTTCGACCCGGTGGCCGGCAGCCGGCTCTATAACGAATATCTCGAGCATTACATCTATGCCGAGGAGATGGGCATCGAAGGCTTCATGCTGAACGAGCACCACAACGCGCCGTTCTGCATGCAGGCGAAGTGCAACATCTTTGCCTCGATTCTTGCTGCGGTGACTAAAGAGGCGAAGATCATCTTGCTCGGTAATCCGTTGCCTTTGGCCGACAACCCGGTGCGGCTCGCCGAGGAATTGTCGATGATCGACATGATCTCGAAGGGGCGGCTGGTTTCGGGCTTCGTCCGCGGCGGCGGGCAGGAGCAACTAGCTGCGGGCGTCAACCCTGCCTTCAACCGCGAGCGCTTTCAGGAGGCGCACGATCTGATCGTCGCCGCGTGGACGCGCCAGGGGCCGTTCCGCTGGGAAGGCACCCATTATCAGCACCGCGTCGTCAACCCGTGGGCCGTGCCGTTGCAGAAGCCGCACCCGCGGGTGTGGATCCCGGGTGTCATCAGCCCCGAGACGGTCGTCTGGGCCGCACAGCGCGGCTATCCCTATATCGCGCTCAACACGCCGATCGACCGGACAAAGCGGATTTGGGAGATCTACGACAACGTGGCGGCCGAGGCCGGCTTTGCCGGCGGCCCGGACTACCATGGGATGTTGAAGCAGATCCACGTCGCCGAGACCGAGGAGAAGGCGCTCAAGAACGCAGCGCAATTCAGATGGATGCAGGGCGAATTCACTGGGCTCGCCCACCCCGTGTGGAGCACGCCCTCGGGTTACGGAAGTCCGGAAAACCGCCGTGCCTTTGTCGAGTTTGCCTCCGGCCGGTCGAAAAACCCGCGCTATCGCCCGGAGTTAGAAAAACAGCTCGAAGATCTGATGATCATCGCCGGCACGCCAAAGCAGGTGATCGCCAAACTGCGCATACTGCTCGAAGAGACGCGGCCCGGGATTCTCGGCGTCTGGGGGAATGACGGTAACGTCACGCACGAAGACGCCAAGACCTGCATCCGCTTGTTGGGGCAGGAGGTGTTCCCGGCATTGCGCGAGATGGCCAAAGAATTCGACCTCAAGAGCCCGTTCGAGACCAACCAGCCGGTCAGCATCGATTATATGGGCCACCTCAAAGAGCCGGTGCGCGCGGCAGCGGAATAGATCGGAGACGCTTAGATGCCGTCGATCGTCGGTACGTGGAAATTGGCCCACGCGGCGGCTCGCGACGCCGCTGGAGCGGTTCTGCCGGCGCCCTATGGGGGAAAGGGGATCGGTCGGGTGACGTTCACCGCCGAGGGGCGCATGATGTCGGTTGTCTGCGATGGGCGCCCGGAATTGCCGGCCGGCACCCCGCGGGAGTACAGCTCCTACTGCGGCAACTACACCTTTGACGGCTCGCGGCTGGTCACTCGAGTAGATGCGGCATCGGATCCGACCCGCATCGGCAGCGATCAAGTGCGCGGCGTGCGTTTCGAGGATGGTCGCATGATCCTGTCACCCCCACCGCGCCAAGGGGGCGGCAGCGAGGAATACCGCGAGCTGATTTGGGAGCGCATTGCGGCGGAATAGCGGCTCGGTCGCTTTATCGGGGCTCGGGCTCCGGCCTGTCGTCTGCCGCCGAGTTTCGTGATGCGAGCATCAGCTTGAGGCGTTCCGCCAGCACCTGAAGGCGGTAGGGCTTCGAGACGAAGAAGGGGGCCAGCCTTTCGGCGGGTGGAACGGCAATGCCACGTCCGGAGGTTAGCAGCACAGGGAGGGTGCAGTGGTGTTGTTTGATCCAGCGAGCAAGGTCTAGCCCATCCATGGTTCCGGGCATATCTACATCGCAAATGACAACGTCGATCGGTTCGCCGGAGGCAAATACCGCAATCGCCTCCGCGGCATCGGCGGCTTCGACCACGGTATAGCCGGATTTTCGTAGGTACTCCGCGACGGCGGCGCGGATCAGAATCTCATCCTCGACCACCAGAACCGTCGTGTGGTGGGGGTTATCTTCTGCCGACGGATCTGGACGAGACAGGACCATCGCCGATTTAACACCGCCACCGTCAGCAGGTTCCAAAGAGCGATCGCCTTCGGCGAGCGATGAATACGGGCCATCGTCACTAAGGTCGCTCGCCGACGGAGATTACGGGACGAGCTGGACATCCCACGTCTTCGCCGGCGGGGCATCCGTGCGGTTCCACCAGCCGCCGCCCAAGGCCTGGAACAGTGCCGCGGTGTCCGCAAAGCGCGCGGCCTGCGCCTGCACCAGAGCGAGCAGCGCCGTGTCATAGGTGTTCTCGGCCGTCAGGAGACCGAGATAGCCTATGGCGCCAAGCTGCAACTGGCGGCGGGCGATTTCGAGGCTTTTGGAGGCGGCGCGTTCGGCAGCATAGGCCGCCTTCAGAGTCTCGGCGTCGGATTGCAGCGCGTGCAGGCTGTCGGCGACGTTTTGAAAGGCGGTGATGACGGTGCTGCGATACATCTCTGCCGCCTGGTCGAAGGCGGCGTCGGCAGCGCGCTTCTTGTGCAATAAGGTGCCGGCGTCGAAGACCGTTTGCGCCACGTTGCCGGCCACGCTCCAGAACGCGGTGCCGGGCGTCGTAATGAATTGGCTAATCAGATTCGAGGCGGTGCCCGCATTGGCGGTCAGTGTGAATTGCGGCAGCTGAGCGGCGATGGCGACGCCGATCGAGGCGCTCGCCGCGTGCAACTGCGCTTCCGCCGACCGCACATCCGGACGCTGATCGACCAATTTCGACGGGAGGCTGACGGGCAAGTCCTGCGGCAATTGCAGCGATGCGAGCTCGAATTTCTCGGCCGGCTCCTGGCTCGGCAGCCGGCCAATCAGCGCCGTCAACAGGTCGCGCTGCACCGCCAATTGCTTTTGCAATGGCGGCAATGTCGCCTGCGCCTGCGCCAAGGTCGCTTCGACCGCAGCGACATCCGCTCCCGCCACCTGACCGAGCTCCAACTGCTTGCGCAGGATGTCGAGCGAGCCGGTCTGGATTTTGATGATTTCCTCGGTTGCCGCGATCTGACCGCGCAAGGACGCCTCCTGCACCGCCGCGGCGACGACGTTCGAGGTCAAAGTCAGATAAGCGGCCTCGAGCTGAAACCGCTGGAATTCAGCCGTCGCGGCCAGTGATTCGACCTCGCGCCGAGTCCCGCCAAACACGTCCGGCATATAGCTCACGGTCACTTGGCCGGTGTAGAGGCTGTAAAAAGGGCTGCCCGATGACGAGGCGGGCGAGAGCGCGCCGGTTGCTGTCTTGTTGCGGCTGGGCGAAAAGCTGGCCGCGACCGTCGGGAAAAAAGCGCCCTGCTGCGCGTAGACATTTTCCCAGGCCTGCCGCAATGCCGCCTCGGCTGCCGGCAAGGTCGGGTTGTTCTTCAGCGCCTCCTCGATCAGAGTGTCGAGCGCCTCGGAGTGGAGCAGCCTCCACCACTGTCCCGGGATGTCGAGAGCTTGCAAAAACCGCTGCGTCTCACCACCCTTCACATCTGATGAGGCGGTTTGCTGCGCCAGCGGCGCAGACGTGTAGCCGGTGACGTCCGGTGCAGGGGGCCGCTCGAAATCAGGCCCCACCGCGCACCCCGACAGCGCGGCCAGACCAATGGCAAGCAACCAGCCGCCCGCGCGGTGGACGGCACGAATCGCTATTCGGCGGGCGCGGGTAGTTGCTGGGCTAGCCCGACCGGCGCCTTCCGGCGCGAAAAGGGGTCGATCAGCACCGGCATCACGAGCAAGATCAGCAGCGGCGCCAAAAAGCTGCCGCCGACCACGACTACCGCGAGCGGCTTTTGCACTT
>DASQCY010000804.1:0-3426 GCA_035634495.1 Allostellaceae bacterium | reverse complement strand
CCGGCAAATCGAGACCAACTGCGATTATGTCGGCAATCGCTTTGCCGAGGAGGCTCGCCGCATCCACTATGGCGAGATCGATGCGCACAGCATCTATGGCGAAGCGAGTGAGGACGAGTCCCGCGAACTCAGCGATGAGGGAATCAGCTTTGGCCGCATTCCCTGGATCTCGCCGGCCGACAGCTGAACGAGTGGAGTTTACCGTCGCACTGCGGCGACCATGTAGTTGACACGGAGATCCGGCGAAAGGGACCATTCCGCGCGCGGCAGATCGTAGATGAGGCCAGTGAGTTGCGTGGCGACAAAACCGTTGCGACGCAAGCCGAGGACGAATTCCGAGGGACGCAAAAACTTGCGCCAATTATGCGTGCCCGGAGGCAACCAGCGGAAGAGGTATTCGGCGCCGACGATTGCCAGAGCAAAAGATCTTGGGGTCCTGTTGAGGGTAGCTCCGATGAAGGCGCCCCCGGACCGTACCAGGACGCTGACCGCTGCAAAGAAATCGCCGGGGTCGGCGACATGCTCGATCACCTCGAGCGCCAACACGGTGTCGAAGCTCTTGCCTGCCTCGGCGATGGCTTCGGGGCCGGTAACGCGATATTCAATTGCTAGACCCATTGCCTTGGCATGCGCCCGCGCGGCGTCGATGGCTTCGGCGCCTGGGTCGATGCCGGTCACAGTGAAACCCAAGCGCGCCATCGGTTCGGCGACAAGGCCGCCGCCGCAGCCGATGTCGAGCAAGGTGAGCCCGTCGAATGGCCGCAACGAGGAGGGATCGCGACGGAAGTGGGCTGTCAGCTGTTGGCGGATAAAGCGCACCCGGGTTGGATTGATGCGGTGCAATGTCCGGAAACTTCCTTCGGAATCCCACCAGCTCTCGGCTTGTGCAGCGAAGCGGCCGATTTCTCCGGGGTCGATGGTGCCACTGGTCGCGCGCAATTTCCTATCCTGACCGCTCGGCATAATCGGCCGAATGGAACCGGATCACCGAAAGAACTATGGGAGTGTGCCGTCGTTTCGGCAACATGCGTGCGCCTCGCGGCAAACCTGCCTTGCGCTGATTCGCCCCTTACAGACAGCCTGAGCGGAGTATGAGCCGCATCGTTCAGAAATTCGGCGGCACCTCGCTCGCCGATGTCGATCGTATCAAAAATGTTGCCCGGCGGGTCAGACGCGAAGTCGATGCCGGGAACGAGGTGGCCGTCGTCGTCTCGGCGATGGCGGGGGTGACGAACCAGCTCGTCGACTGGACGCGCCAGTCAAGCCTCGTGCATGACGCACGCGAGTATGACGTCGTTGTCTCCTCTGGCGAGCAGGTAACCGCGGGTCTGCTCGCGCTAGCACTTCAGGACCTCGAGGTTGATGCGCGCTCTTGGCTCGGTTGGCAGATTCCGCTCCGCACCGACGGCGTGCACAGCAAGGCACGCATCGAGCAGATCGATGTCACCGGGCTTCTACGACGCTTGGCCCAGGGTCAGGTTGCCGTCGTGGCAGGATTTCAGGGTATCGGGCCGCGCGGTCGGATCACCACGCTCGGCCGTGGCGGCTCCGATACCTCCGCGGTGGCGTTGGCAGCAGCGCTCGGCGCGGATCGCTGCGACATCTTCACGGATGTCGACGGTGTCTATACCAGCGATCCACGCATCGTTGCGAAAGCTCGCAAGCTCGCTAGAATCACCTACGAAGAGATGCTGGAGATGGCATCGCAGGGCGCCAGGGTGCTGGAGACGCGCTCGGTCGAGCTGGCGATGAATCATCGAGTGCGCGTGCACGTTCGGTCGAGCTTTACCGATGGTCCTGGAACCCTATTGGTTGATGAAGACGAGATCGTGGAACATCAGGTTGTGAGCGGCATTGCATACAGCCGCGACGAAGCCAAGATCACCATACAGAAGGTGGCTGATCGGCCCGGGGTAGCGGCGGCCATTTTCGGCCCACTCGCAGAAAATGCGATCAATGTCGACATGATCGTGCAGAGCGCTTCGGAAGATGGGCAAACAGCTGATCTCACCTTCACCGTAGCGCAAGTGGATCTAAACCGCGCCGTATCGGTGCTGGAACAGAGTCGAGCCGAGCTGGGGTATGCCGCGCTGAAACCTGATTCGAACGTGGTCAAGATCTCGGTGATCGGCGTCGGTATGCGCAGCCATGCCGGGGTTGCGAACCAGATGTTTCGGACCCTGGCCGAAAAGGGCATCAACATCCAGGTCATATCGACATCCGAGATCAAGGTCAGCGTCCTGATCGCTGCCGAATACACGGAGCTGGCTTTGCGGGCCTTGCACACCGCCTACGGACTCGACGCCGCGGCATGACCGAAGGCATCAGCGTAGCGGATTCGGCGGCCGGCGGGGGAGGCGCGGCGCATCAGCGGGACGCCGAAAGCGAGCGCGTCTATGCCGAGCTCGACCGCTTATGGGCGCGCGGCCGTCAGGTTCTCGGTTGCGATCTCGCTATAATGGGGGGCGCCATGACCTGGGTGTCAGAGCGCAACCTGGTCGCCGCTATCTCCAAGGCCGGTGGCTTCGGGGTCATCGCCTCGGGATCCATGTCACCACATCTGCTATCGAGGGAAATCCGAGCGACCCAGGCGATGACCACGCGTCCGTTTGGTGTCAACCTGATAACCCTTCACCCGGAGCTTCTCGAGCTGATCGATGTCTGCGCAGACCATGGTGTTGGCCACGTCGTGCTGGCAGGTGGGCTTCCGAGCAATGCGGCGGTAAGCCGAATCAAGCGGAGCGGAGCGCGCGTCTTCTGCTTTGCACCCGCCGTAGGCTTCGCGCGTAAGCTCGTCCGTATGGGCGTCGATGCGATCGTGATCGAAGGCAACGAAGCGGGCGGACATATTGGACCGGTTTCGACCGGAGTATTAGCCCAGGAGATTCTGCCGCACCTCACCAGTGTTCCGGTGTTCGTCGCTGGTGGCATTGGTCGGGGCGAGGCAATGCTCGCGTATCTCGAGATGGGCGCATCGGGTGTCCAGCTCGGTACCCGCTTCGTTTGTGCTCATGAGTCGATTGCTCATCCGCGCTTCAAGCGGGCGTTCATCTGTGCCGCTGCGCGCGACGCTGTCGCTTCGGTGCAGCTCGATCCGCGTTTTCCAGTGATCCCGGTTCGCGCGCTAAACAATCCGACAACTGAGCGGTTCGTCGCGGTGCAGCGCCGGGTTATCGATCGGTTCACACGAGGCGAACTGTCGCAAAAGGCGGCGCAGCTCGAGATCGAGCACTTTTGGGCCGGTGCGCTCCGGCGCGCGGTCATCGACGGCGATATCGAATCAGGTTCGCTGATGGCGGGTCAGAGCGTTGGTTTTGTGACGCGCGAGCAGAGCACCGCCGAGATCCTCGAGGAGCTCGTCGGACAAGCGCTGGCTGCTCTTACAGCCCGTGGTGAGCGCTCGTGCCGCCGGACGCCGCGGTCCGC
>DASQCY010000803.1:0-8038 GCA_035634495.1 Allostellaceae bacterium | reverse complement strand
CGGATCGCCGCGACGTAACCCCCCGGACCGGCCCCTATGACGACGACGTCGTAACGATCGCTCATGGCGCAATCGGTGGGCTGAAGCGCGCCGCACGGTTCAACATAACCATCACTCCAATGGCTCCACTGCGCAGATCGGGACGGTTTTGCCGCGCCGGGCTCTATCATACTGCTAATGACGGCTCCCAGAAACGCAGCGATGGCCGGCAGCGGGCTGGACCGTTGCACCTGCGGCGAAGCGACGGGTGGCATGGCCGGAGCCGTCGCCCAGCGGCGGGAGCGCGGCTAACACAGCCGTTCCGACGAGGCCACCCCAACCTACGTCTTGTGGCAGAATGGGTCAAGTAAAGGCACAGGCGATCAAGTATTCTTAGTACCCGACCGACTCCAAGGGCAAGTCGAACGCGGCCTCCCGCGCTCCTTCTGCTTCACACTCCCGAAATGGATTTCACGAAGCTTTTCAGCCGCTCTTCATTCTGTTTCGAAAGGCCGTTCACCGGCGGACGTGAACGCCTACGACGGAACCGGAGAGACGATGCCGCCGGCGGCGGGGTCCTCCCACCTGTGCTGGTTGCCCTCGCGCGGCGTCACGTGCAGCATGGTTACGCCCTCGGGCGCATCGTTTCTATGCCAGCATCCCTTGGGTACGACGACGAGGTCGCCGGCCCGAAGGTTGCGCAGCATCTCGCCCTCCGGTCCGCGCACCGTCAGACTTGACGAGCCAGCGAGAATGTAGAGCAGCTCGTCGCCGGTCGTGTGCAGCTCCCAAGGAGGATTGCCCTTGAAGCTGGCGGCGGCGCAGTAGCACCCGTGGAACTCGAAAGGCTCGATCGGGCTTGCCGGCTCCTTGCTTACATGCGCGAGATCCACAGTCGGCCAGGCGGCCACAGATCTGGCGCTCAAGTCCCTTACGATGGTCATTCTCGATCTCCCGTCATCTATCGGTCATTTCCATCAGGGTATGAGCGATCACTGATAATTGTCTACTCGCGTACGTCACACCGGTGAGAGCCGGGCTTACTTCTTCTTGGCTGCCCGTTGAGCGCGCGCTGCGGAGTTGGCCGCCACCGCGGCGCGGATGAGTTGCTCGAAGGCAGCTTCGTTGATCTTCTCCCCTTCGCGGAGGTCGATCGCGCGCCGCGTGTTCCCTTCCAGGCTGGAATTGAAGAGCCTCTTCGGGTCTTTGATGGAGGCTCCGCGAGCGAAGGTGAGCTTCACGACCTCTTTGTACGATTCCCCTGTGCAGACGATCCCGTCATGGGACCAGACGGGGATTCCGGGGGATTTTGGCTTCTCCCATTTCCACTCCTCCTGGATGTCGGGGTCGGCATCGTGGATGAGCTGACGGACATGAGCGAGGGTCTCTCCTCGCCAATCCCCCAGCTCTTCAATCCGGTTGGTGATGTTCGCTGAAGAAGTGGCCTCGCGATTCGGACGACTTGTCGGCTTCATGTTCTCTCCGATCCTTCGTTTCGGCAGCCGGTCCAATGCCGGCAGGCGGGAGTATAACCCCGGAGGACGCTCTCAAAGCCGTTTGTGACATCGTGCAAATGTGAAGCGGACCGTGTGAAAAGTCGCACTGAGCGAATTCCGCCGCGGCGTGTGAGGCGGTAGAATTTGGCATGATGCACCTCTCGGGCCACGACCGATCCGAGATATTGCTCCTGCTGGAGGTGGTTGACGATTATGTCGGCGCGGACAACCCGGTGCGCTTTATCGATGCGTTTGTCGATGGGCTGGATCTTGCGGCGGCATCGTTTAGCCGTGTTGAGCCGAGGGTGACGGGCCGCCCGGGCAATGCGCCCGCGGATCTGTTGAAGCTCGACATCTACGGCTACCTGAACCGAGTGCGGTCGAGCCGTCGGCTGGAAGCCGAGACCCACCGCAATATCCGAGGTGATCTGGCTGCTGCGGCACTTGAAGCCGGACTTCAAGACCATTGCTGACTTCCGGCGCGATAACCGCAACGCCTTCCGCCAAGTCTTCCGAGAATTTGTGCTGCTCTGTCGCCAACTGGATCTGTTTGGCCGGGAGTTGCTCGCGGTGGATGGCACGCGGATCAAGGCGGTCAACAACAAGGATCGTAATTTCACGCGGGCGTCCCTGACGCCCCGACCCGCGCCGATGTCGAGCGCCTCCTGGTCTTTGGCCGCATAGTCGACGAGACGCCCGACGCCCATCTCCTGGTGCACTGCCGCGCCCGGGTGTCTCGCTCGACCGCAGCGGCGACGCTGATCATAATGCAGGCCAATCCCGAGTGGCCGGCGAGCGCTGCGCTTGAGGCGGCCGCCGCGCTGCGGCGCGCTCTACAAGCGGCGCTGGGCGATCGAGTTGTTCTTCCGTTGGGTCAAGCAAACCTTCAGATTCGCCGCTTTCTCGGCACCTCCGAAAATGCCGCGCGCATCCAGATCGCCGTCGCACTGATCGCGTTTCTACTGCTCCGTCTCGCCCAAGCGACACAGCCCACGCTCAATAGCCCGCTCGCCTTTGCCCGATTGGTCCGCACCAACCTGAGGCACCGCAGGCCGCTTGATCGCTTGCTCGAACCCGAACCGCTACCCGATTTCAACCGTCTTCAAATGGCGCTCCAATGGAACCAGAGTGAAACCGGACAGCCGTGATCCGGCCATCCATGTACCTACGCTGACGAGCCCAGGCAAAATAGGGGTGGATGCCCGGCCATGACGATAGGCAGCCGTAATTTGTCATCGGCGGCGCGCTCTGCAACGCAACCAGGCCTCATCAGCCCCGCAGCACCTCGCGCATTGTCGTGCCGATCGCCGCGGGCGATTCGGCGACGACAACCCCGGCGCTGCGCAATGCCTCCATCTTGTCGCGGGCGCCGCCCTTGCCGCCAGCAATGATCGCGCCGGCATGACCCATTCGCCGCCCCGGTGGGGCCGTGCTGCCGGCGATAAACCCGACGACCGGCTTTTTCGTCCGCACTGCTTTCAGAAAATCGGCGCCGTCCTCCTCGGCGCTGCCGCCGATTTCGCCGATCATGACGATTGCGTCGGTCTCGTCATCGGCGAGAAACATCTCAAGGATCTCGACGAAGCTCGTGCCGTTGACCGGATCGCCGCCGATCCCGACACAGCTCGACTGCCCGAGACCGACGGCCGTGGTCTGAGCCACCGCCTCGTAGGTCAAGGTGCCGGAGCGCGAGACGATGCCGATCTTGCCACGGCGGTGGATGTGGCCGGGCATGATGCCGATCTTGCACTCGTCGGGGGTAATGACGCCCGGGCAGTTGGGGCCGATCAGCCTCGAACGTCCGCCGCTCAAGCTACGTTTGACCCGGACCATGTCGAGGACCGGGATGCCCTCGGTGATGCAGATGATCAGCGGGATTTGGGCATCGGCCGCCTCGAGGATTGCATCGGCTGCAGAGGGCGGCGGCACATAGATCACGCTCGCGTCGCAGCCGGTCGCGGCGCAAGCCTCGTGCACGGTATTGAAGACCGGCAGGTCGAGATGCCGAGTGCCGCCTTTGCCCGGTGTCACACCGCCGACCATCTTGGTGCCGTAGGCGATCGCCTGCTCGGAGTGGAAGGTGCCTTGGGCGCCGGTGATCCCCTGGCAGATCACCCTGGTCGAGGCGTCGACGAGGATCGCCATCAGCTAGCCTCCTTGACGGCAGCCACCACCTTTTGCGCGGCGTCGGCCAGGTTCTCGGCGGCGAGAATAGGCAGCCCAGATTGCTGCAAGATGCGCTTGCCAAGATCGACATTGGTGCCTTCGAGGCGGACGACGAGCGGGACGTGCAAATTGACCTCACGCGCCGCGGCGACCACACCCTCGGCGATGACATCGCAGCGCATGATCCCGCCAAATATGTTGACCAGGATGCCCTCGACGTTGCGGTCGCTCAGAATGAGCTTGAACGCCGTCGTTACCCGCTCCTTCGTCGCTCCGCCGCCGACGTCGAGAAAGTTCGCCGGGCTGCTGCCGTGCAATTTGATGATGTCCATTGTCGCCATCGCCAAGCCGGCGCCGTTGACCATGCAGCCGATATTGCCGTCGAGCTTGATGTAGCTGAGCCCGTGCTTGCCGGCCTCGATCTCGGTCGGGTCCTCCTCGTCCTCGTCGCGCAAGGCCGCGATCTCGGGGTGGCGGTAGAGCGCGTTGTCGTCGAAGCCGATCTTGGCGTCGAGGGCTACGAGGTCGCCCGACTTGGTGACGACCAGCGGGTTGATCTCGGCGACCGAGGCGTCGAGCTCGCAAAACGCTCGGTAGAGCGCGGTCACGAATTTGACTGCAGTACGGATCTGGGCGCCCTCGAGCCCGACCCCAAAGGCGAAGTTACGCGCGTGGAACGGCTCGATCCCGCTCGCCGGGTCGATCGCTTCGGTCAGGATCTTCTCCGGCGCGTTCGCCGCGACCTCCTCGATCTCCACCCCGCCCTCGGTCGAGCCGATCAAGGTCACTCGTTGGGTCGCCCGGTCGATCAGCATGCCGAGGTAGAGTTCGCGGGCGATGTCGCAGCCCTCCTCGACATAGACCCGCTTGACCTCGCGGCCCTCCGGTCCCGTCTGATGGGTCACCAGCTTCCGACCCAGCATCGCGCGCGCCGCAGCCTCGACTTCGTCTTCCGAGCGGGCGAGCTTGACCCCGCCCGCCTTGCCGCGCCCGCCGGCATGGATCTGCGCCTTGACCACCCACAGCGACCCACCGAGCCGGCGCGCCACCTCGACCGCCTCGCCGGCCGAATAGGCTACCCCGCCGCGCGGCACCGCAACGCCGAATTTCGCCAGCAGCTGTTTCGCCTGGTATTCGTGGATGTTCATCGGATCAGCCCAGGATCTTCATGGCCCCAGAATCTTCATGCTCTTGACGACCTCGATCAGCTCGCGGACCGCGGCGGCCGATTTGTCGAACGCCGCCTTCTCCTCGCGGTCGAGCTCGATCTCGACAATCCGCTCCACGCCCCCGGCGCCGATCACCACCGGCACGCCGACATAAAGGTCCCGCACTCCATACTGGCCTTCGAGCAACGCCGCACACGGCAGCACCCGCTTCTTGTCGCGCAAATAGGCCTCGACCATCGCGATCGCCGAGCTGGCGGGCGCGTAGAACGCCGACCCCGTCTTCAACAGACCGACGATCTCGGCGCCGCCGTCGCGGGTGCGCTGGACGATCTTGTCGAGCCGCTCTTTGGTCGTCCATCCCATTCTGACGAGGTCGGGCAGCGGGATGCCGGCGACCGTCGAATAGCGCAGCAATGGCACCATCGTGTCGCCGTGGCCGCCGAGCACAAAGGCGCTGACATCCTCGACCGAGACCTTCAGCTCCTCGGCGAGAAAATAGCGGAAGCGCGCGCTGTCGAGCACCCCGGCCATGCCGACGACGCGCTGTGCGGGCAGCCCGCAGGCCTCGCGCATGACCCACACCATGACGTCGAGCGGGTTGGTGATCGTGATGACAAAGGCCTCGGGGCAGTGCTGCTTGATCGCGGCACCGACGGTGGCGACGATCTTGGCGTTGGTCCCGATCAGGTCGTCGCGGCTCATCCCGGGCTTGCGCGGAATGCCGGCGGTGACGACGACGACATCGGCGCCGGCGATCGCGGCATAGTCGTTCGTCCCCGCGATGACCGCGTCGTAGCCTTCGATCGTCGAACCCTGAACGATGTCGAGCGCCTTCCCCTGCGGCATGCCGTCGACCACGTCGAACAGCACGATGTCGCCGAGCTCCTTGAGCCCGGCCAAGAGCGCGATGGTGCCGCCGACCTGTCCGCCCCCGACCAGCGCGATCTTGTTGCGTGCCATGCGAATGCCTCGTCTTAGGGGGGCGCCGATTCCGGGCGCGGAACGGCGCGCGTCTTAGCGCGAATCCGGGGGGTGGGCAAGGCAGCGGGGCGGCAGCCTGCCGCCGGCTGTGGTTCCCTGGAGGACGGGAAAATACCGGGAAAAATCGCTTCGCGGGCGGTTCGCGGAGGCTAACGGCGTCGGTAAGCCGTTGATATTTCGTCAGCCGAAAGGACAAATTCCCTAAGTGGTCGAACAGGGAATTAGATCGGCCGAACAGGGAGATAAATCAGCGTAACAGAGAGGCACCAGAGAAATGCGAGAGCGGGGCCGAGCCTCGTTTATCGTTAGAGATCGCTCGTCTCCGCTTGACGACCGTGACGGATGTCGATGATTTCCAGATCATCTGTGCCACGCCGCCGATAGGTCAGGACATAGCGACCCAAAACCAAGCGCCGCGTCCCTGGAACCAGGCCGGGCCGGCCGCTACGGGGGAATGTCGCGAGCTGGCGGCGGGCATCTTTGATCCGCTCCAGCAGGCGCCGAGCGGCGGGGGCGCTCCTTTCGGCGAGATAGGCGACCTCGCAATGGAGCCATTTTTGAGCTCGCGCCGACAGCAGGACGCGGCGCGCCATCAGCCCGAAGTGCGTTTCGCGTCGGTTCTGCCGACCACCTCCTCGAGTTCGGCGATAACATCGTCGAGCGGCACGCTTTCGCCGCGATCGAGCTGTGCAATCCCTTCTTGCACATCGAGGATCTCAGCGCCTTCATCGGCGAGATATTGCCGAAGCGCGCGCAGGCAGATCCATGAGCGAGGACGGTCGATCGCGCTCGCGATCTTGTCCAGTTTCTCCAGCACGTCGAGCGGCACGCGGATCGATATCGGGGTCGAGCCGACGTCGTCAGGCAATTTGGACCTCCGTACGACCGTGTCTTTCCTTGTATGACACTAGCCGTTGGCGTAGTCAAATTCGTGGCTCGGAGAGGCCTGCGGTCGACCGAGGCGACTGCCCCCGGCGCCGCGGCCGGTGGGCCATGTAATCCTCGCTCTGCATCTCGATCAGTCGTGATGCTTGGCGGCGTAACTCGAAGGTACCGTCGCCGGCGGCTTAGATTTCTTCCGATGGTCCGAGCCGTATCCAACGAGAAATCTTCAAAGGAGTAGAGCAATTTACTACTCCACTCATGGGCGACGAGAGCACCCCAACCCGCGCGTTAACCAGCCTGACATTCAGGGCCACATCGGTCAAGGCCAACGTGGCGTTTGTCTAATCGCCGCTCCCGGTTGGCGATGTAGCCTTCGCTCTGCATTTCGATCAGTCGCGAGACCGTGCGCTGGAATTTGAAGGTGTCGTCGCCGGCGGCGTAGATCTCCTCGGGCGGCGCCGCGGCCGAGGCTATCAGCAAGGTGCGCGCCTCGTAGAGGGTGTCGATCAGGATGCTGAAGCGCCGGGCGGCGTCGCGCTGGTCGGGTGAGAGCCGCGGGATCCCTTCGACGATGACCGCCGCGAAATGTTCGGCGATCGCGAGGTAATCGGCGGCGGCGAGCGGTCTCTCGCAGAGCTCGGCAAACCCGAACCACGCGACCGAACGCGCAGCGCGCGGGACGACGAGCGAACGCCCTTTTACGAGGAGGGTCGCGCTCTCGCCGGGCGCTTCGTCGGTCAGCTCGGCAAAGGCGCGTTCGAGCGCGTCGTGCGCTGGTTGGCCGGCCGGGTGATGATAGACCGGCCTGCCGACCAGGCGGGCAAGGCGATAATCGCGCCCGCTGTCGAGCTCGAGCACGTAGAGCTTGTCCTTGAGCAGGCCAATGAAAGGGAGAAAGAGCTCGCGCTGCAGGCCGTGTTCGTAGAGCCGGTCCGGTGCAAGGTTGGACGTCGCCACGACCACGACCCCGGCGTCGAAGATGGCGGTGAACAAGCGCCCGAGGATCATCGCGTCGGCGATGTCGTCGACCTGGAACTCGTCAAAGCACAACAGAGCCGCTTCGGCGGCGATGTCGTCGGCGACCTTCGCGATGGGTTTTGACGCCTCGGCGCGCCGTTCCCGCTCGATGCGGTCGTGCACTTCGAGCATGAAGGCGTGGAAATGGACCCGCCTTTTGCGCGGGCTCGGCGCCGCGGCAAAGAACAGATCCATCAGCATCGATTTGCCGCGCCCGACCGGGCCGCACAGGTAGAGCCCGAGCGGGATTTGAGGGCCGCCATTCTCGGTCAGGCCAAAGCGGGCAAGCCAGCCGCGCAGCCCGGTCTCGGGCCGGTAATCCAACAGGGCGCGGTAGAGGCTCTG
>DASQCY010000802.1:0-4527 GCA_035634495.1 Allostellaceae bacterium | reverse complement strand
TGTGAGGGGCTGCTTGAGCAGCGGGTTGTCGTAGAGGTAGATCTGGCCGACCGACAGGTAGTTGGCGGCCCGCCAGTACGCATCCATCAATCCCCGCTCTTTGTCAGACAGCGTGTTTGCCATCATCGCCTCCTCTGATGCACGGTCACCTATCTTCAGTCGTCGCGCCACTCACGGCGGTGCGGCGCCTCATCGGCACTTGCCAGGCCCGCCTCCATCTCATCCGTGTACCTCCCGACACTCGCCGCTCCATTGACCTGCGCCCGGTGGTGAAAGGCCCTCTGGCCGGCCGCCAGATCCCAGTCCCGCCCATGCCATGCCTCCAGCGCCGGATCCTGAAGCGCCCGACCGTAAGAGAAACTGACCGTCCAGGGTTTCGGGCTCGGGAGCCGGTTGATCGCGTTGAGATGGGCGGTCGCAGCGCGCGCGTTTTGGCCGCCCGACAGGAATACAATCCCAGGCACCGCGGCCGGCACGTGCCGGCGCAAGCAGCGCAGTGTCGAGGTCGCGACCTCCTCCAGCGAGACCTGGCGCAGGCACTCCTTCCCGGCGATAACCATGTTGGGCTTGAGGAGCATCGCCTCCAGCGAGACACGCTGGTGAAAAAGGGCATCGAACACGCTATGCAGGACCAGGCCGGTGACCTCTTCGCAGCGCTCAATCGTGTGCGAGCCGTCCATTAGCACTTCCGGCTCGACGATCGGCACGAGGTGCTGTTCCTGGCAGAGCGCAGCATAACGCGCCAGCGCGTGCGCATTCGCACTGACGCAGGCGGGGCTCGGCAGCGCCTCCGTGATATGGATGACCGCCCTCCATTTCGCAAAGCGGGCCCCCATGCCATGGTACTCGGAGAGGCGTTCCCGGAGTCCATCGAGCCCTTCTGTGACGGTCTCGCCGGGAGAGCTGGCTAGCGGTTTCGCGCCAGTGTCGACCTTGATGCCCGGAAGGATGCCCTCGTTCGAGAGGAGCTGAGCCATTGGCGTGCCGCCGGAGCTCCTCTGGCGAATGGTCTCGTCCTGCAGGATGACACCGCTGATGAACTCAGCCGCGCCCGGCGCGGTAAAAAGCATTTCCCGGTAGGTGCGCCGGCTCTGCTCGGTCGAGCGGATACCGAGCGCGTCGAACCGCCTCGTCAAGGTGGGGACGGTCTCGTCGGCGGCGAGGATCCCCTTCCCATCGACAACCAGCGTCGCCGCGTTGCTCTCCAGATCGCGGCTCATCATGCGGATCCTCCCTATATGTCTCTCGCCGGTAGAGGCGACATTGCGGATTACCGATCGAAAGATTAAAACGAGCCATTGATTTGAGTCAAAGGGCGCGCCGCACCACACATCTGCCGTCGCGCACGCTCGTTCGAGCGTGGCTATCCCGGCTCGCCCTGTCTCCCTAATCCTGCCTCCATCATAAAGCGGCTCGACACGGCGCCCGCGAGACCGCGCTGCTGAAGGTCCCGAAGAAGGTTTGTCGATCCCGAACGGCCCCCCGCCCGCGGTAGGAGTTCGGTTAATTTTGGCATCCGCCGAAAGAAGTCGCAGAAACCATTTGACTCGGTGACGGCGCGCGACTTTTCTGCACCGCACCAAAACTTAGCCGTCGGTCGGTCATCTTTGATCCAGATCAAAGACCGAGCCCGCCGGTCCGCCAGCCTCTGCGTAGTGAGGCGGCACCTTCACAAAACCGTAAAACAAAAGGGAGATTTTATCACCTTTGATTGACGAACTAGGAGGCTGAAATGAATGATAGCTCCGAAGCAAAGCCGCAGCAGATAGCTGCAAATCCATCGTCCGCTAGCCTCTGCCCTGGGGCGAACGATTTGCTCGACTACTGGGTCGACGCTTGGCAGCGCTCTATACTACTGCTGGATGTCTTGCGCCAGCGCGGCAATAATTGCGTCGAGCACAATGCCCGTAAGGCGCCGAATGTGCTGAGCTTTGAAGCCGAACTCGTGCTCGATGGCCGCTCGCTCCCCCGCCCGGTGAATTATGGGTTGGTGCGCATCATTCCACCCAAAGGCACCTCGATCGACCCGCACAAGCGGCCGTTTATCGTTTTCGACCCGCGCGCCGGTCACGGCCCCGGCATCGGCGGCATGAAGCACGACAGCGAGATCGGAGTAGCGCTCGCCGCGGGCCATCCCTGCTATTTCGTCGGCTTTTTGCCCGATCCGATGCCCGGCCAAACGATCGAGGATGTGTGCGAGGCGGAGGCTCGGTTTGTCGAAGAGGTAGTCGCGCGCCACCCGAACGCCGAGGGCAAGCCTTGTCTGATCGGCAATTGCCAGGCCGGTTGGCAGATTATGATGATGAGCGCGATCCATCCGGAAAAGGTCGGCCCCATCATGCTCGCCGGGTCGCCGCTTTCCTACTGGGCCGGCGTGCACGGCAAGAATCCGATGCGCTATCTCGGCGGGCTATTGGGTGGGACTTGGCTGACGTCATTGGCGGGCGACCTCGGCAAAGGCATCTTCGACGGCGCCAATTTGGTGGCGAACTTCGAGTCGATGCACCCCGACAACACCTATTGGAAGAAGATCTACAACGTCTATTCGAATGTCGACACCGAGCCGCCGCGCTTTCTCGAATTCGAGAAGTGGTGGGGCAGCCCGGTGCTGCTCGGTGCCGAGGAAATGCAATCGATCGCCGACCAGCTGTTCGTTGGCAACAAACTCGTCTCGGGAGAGCTGCACAGCTCAAATGGACTGCGAATCGACCTGCGCAACATCAAATCGCCGATCATCGTGTTCTGCTCGTGGGGCGACGACATCACACCGCCGCAACAGGCATTGGACTGGATTCTCGACCTCTACGATAACGAGGACGAGATCGTCGCAGCCGGACAGACGATCGTCTACTGCCTGCACCAGAGCATTGGTCACCTCGGCATCTTCGTCTCGGGGAAGGTGGCGACGAAGGAGCATGAGGAGTTTGCCCTTTCGATGGACATGATCGACCTGATGCCGCCCGGTCTTTACGAGGCAGTCATCGCGGGTGTCGATGAAAGCGTCGCGAATCCTGAGTTGGTGCAGGGCGGCTACCTATTCAGTCTCGAAACCCGCACGCTCGACGACATTCGTAAACTCGGCGGCAACAGCCCCGAGGACGACGTCGCTTTTGCGACGGTTGCCCGAGTTTCCGAAATCACTCAGGGCGTGTACGGCACGCTGATGCGACCGGCGGTGCGCGCTATGGCGACGGAAACGAGCGCCGAACTGATGCGGCACAGTCACCCGAACCGCCTTCGCTTCGAAATGTTCGCCGATGAGAACCCGTTGATGCGGCCCGTTGCGGATTGGGCGGAGGCAGTGCGCGGAAATCGCCGCCCGGTGAGCCCGGATAATCCATTCCTTGCGTTCGAGCACATGATGTCGGACATGATTACCAGCGGGCTCGAAATGTGGGGTAAGGCGCGAGACGCGGCAACCGAGGCGTTCTTCTTCCATACCTATGGTTCTCCCATTCTCCAGGCGATGGTCGGTCTACGCGCCGATGAAACTTCGGTGAGCCGTCGCATCGGGCGCGATGTGACGCGAGAGGCCGCCGCCAAAGATGCGGCCGTCCATCTCGAGCAGCAGATCGAGCAAGGCGGTTTGATCGAGGCGGCGGTGCGGGCGCTGATCTATGTGCGCCTTCCGGAGGGAAAGGTCGATGAGCGCGGATTTGCCGCCCTGAAGCAAATCAGCGCCGAGTTGCCGGCCGCCAAGCGCATCGGGGTCGCCCGCTTCAAGGAGATCGTGAAGGAGCAATACCTGATCCTGCTGCTCGACCCGGAGCGGGCGATTGCCGCGCTTCCGAAGCTGTTGCCCGGTAATCGCCGGCAGTGCGAGGAGGCGCTGGCGTTGGTGCGTCGGGTGCTCGCGGCGCGCGGCGCCCTCCCCGAAGAGTGCCGCCGAAGGCTCGAACGCGTCGAGACGATGTTCGCCGGTCCGCCCCCTGAGGTCGGCCGGGATAAGGCAGCGTAAATCGCCGAGGGGTGAGGCGGAGCGATGGAAAAGGACCCGATCCGGTCGAACGAGCGATACGAGCGACTTTTGCGCCATGCGCAAAGCCTGCCGCCGGTGACGACGGCGGTCGCACATCCTTGTGACGAAATCTCGCTCAAGGGCGCTGTGGAGGCGGCGAGGCTCGGCCTGATCGCTCCCATCTTGGTCGGTCCGCCCGATCGTATTCGCGATGTCGCCGAGCAGGCTGGGCTCGACATTTCGGGCTTCCCGCTGAAGGCGTCGGCGCACAGCCACGATTCCGCGGAGAAGGCGGTCGAGCTCGTTCGCGAAGGGAAGGCCGAGGCCTTGATGAAGGGCAGCCTGCACACCGACGAGCTGATGGGTGCGGTGGTCGCGCGCGAGACCGGTATTCGCACGGCCCGGCGCATCAGCCATTGCTTTGTGATGGACGTCCCCGGCCACAAGGATCCGCTGATCGTCACCGATGCCGCGGTCAACATCGCGCCCGACCTCGCCGACAAGGTCGACATCGTCCAGAACGCGATCGATCTAGGGCACGCCTTGCGGTTCCCGGAAGTGCGGGTGGC
>DASQCY010000801.1:0-4291 GCA_035634495.1 Allostellaceae bacterium | reverse complement strand
CGCCGATGTCGATCACATTGGCAAAATAGCCGATATCCAATTTGACGGCGCCGAGGCTACCCGGCGCCGGCCATGTCTGCTTGATGCGCTCGATGATCTTGTGGAGGCCGGATTGCGCCGCTGCGGTGTCGACGCCGGCCGTTTTATAGAGGGGCTCCCTCGGGATCATGACGGTCCTCCGATGATGGGCGAGCAATGCGCGATTAGACGCGCAGCAAGCGTCCGCGTAAACTGAAGGCTGGACCATCGATGGAGGATCGCTCGTGACCAGCGCACTGCAACTACGCCCGCTCGGCGAAGCACTCGGCACCGAGGCGCTCGGCATCGACCTGTCGCAGCCGCTCGACGATGCGACCTTCGCCTGGGTCGAGCAGGCCTTCGCCGAGCATCCGGTGCTAGTGTTCCGCAACCAGCAACTCGGCGCCGGCGAGATCGCTGCTTTCGGACGCCGGTTCGGCACTCCGCGCGTGCACTCGCTCGTAGGCTACCGCCATAAGGAGCATCCCGAAGTGTCGTGGCTGCGCAATGTCGACGCGGAGGGCAACATCGACTGGTATGGCGTCAAACGTGCGACCGACTGGCATACCGATTCGACCTATGAGGAGGTGCCGCCACTGCTCGCGATGCTACACGCGCTGGAAGTCCCGGCGACAAAGGGCGGAACGATGTTCGCCGATATGTGTGCCGCCTACGATGCGTTGCCGCAGGCCATGAAGGATCGCCTTTCCGCCTTGGTGGGGCTGCACGGCCGCACCGACGGTCCCGCCGGCGCGCGGCTCTACGATCCCGAGGAGGAGATGCGCCGGACCGACAAGAAATATGTCGAGCAGCCTCGCCCAGCGGTGATCAACCATCCTGTCACCGGCCGCCCGATCCTGTTCGTCAACCCGATGCATACACACGGCTTTCTGGGAATGGAGCGCGACAAGGCTTGGCAGCTGATTGAAGAGCTTGCCGCGCACGCGACTCAGGAACAGTTCGTCTACTACCATTCCTGGCGCGTCGGCGACCTGCTGATGTGGGACGAGCGGGCGACCATGCACCGGGGTGCGGGCGACTACCGACCGGAGGAACGTCGCGTCATGTTGCGGACCATCGTCTACCCGAACTGACTAGCCCGCGGGCCCTCGGACGTCTCCGCGTCGTCAACGAGGTGCGGGGATCCCATCTCGAATTCTCGGTGAGAAGTTGGGATCGGCATTGGCCAGCGCCGCCCTGTCATGGATTTTGGAGAGGTCGCGAAGCTTCTCGAAGGACACGCTCGTATCAGTGGCGCCGAGGTCGTAGGAATAGTTGGGCAGATACCCGGAGAAGAGGACACAAGCGTCCATCGGCACGCCAGGATGGATGACCCGAACCATGTCGAACACCAGATTGGTGCAGTTGGCTGTCAACGTGTTGTAGAAACGCGGCGCCCGCGCAAGGCTGTTGGCCTCCTCCACATACTCGCGCAGCAGCACCCGCGCGTTCGCGGGCGTCATCCTTAAACGGAAAATCCGGACGTCCTCGCCCCGAGCGTCATCTTTATATCTTGGACGGAAACTCGAACTCCCTCAACCTCGGCGTCCCGGCTCATTGTCGGGCGAGGTCACGACCGATAACAATGCCGATAAGTTATTAGATGCCGGAGGCTTGAATCGTGATCAGACCAACGCAAGTTTGCCGTCGGCCGCACGGCGCCAGGCGAGCGCCGCAACAACCGACCTGCGCTTCTCGCTTACGGCAAACATGCGTGCCTTGCGACTTATGTTCTGCTGTTCGGCGGATCGGGGCGCCGGCTCACATGGGTTGCTTGCGCCATACATATGTGACGATGCACTCGGGGCCGTGATACTCCCCCGTGATGATGCCTTGAGGATCGATCTGCGCGTTCACCCGCATCGAGCGTCGGTTTCGCATTACCACGCCGCCCCGCGGGTCGACCGTTCCCGCCCACTTGTCCTTTGCCGAGGAGTGGACGCTACCATTAGTGATGGTCAGGGCCTCGGGCGTGTGTTCTCGCGGGCATTGTCCATGACGGCTGCCGCTCTTCGACACGTGTGCGGACACACCCCCATATTTGCCGTCGAACGCTGTTGTCGGCGGCCCGGGGGCCTGTGCCGCGACCGGTATCGCCAGCACGAGACTGGCAATGGTCAAAAGTGCCTTCGCCTTAGCAGACAAATTTTTCCTCCCTTACTATCGAGATGATAATATGCTGAATAGACCCATTCGGAAAGTGGAGAGGAACGCGGCGTAATGGAGAAAACGCGAAGAATAAAACGCCTGATCGTCGTTTGCATGAGTGGTCTGTTGACGTTGTCGGCGGCGTCCGAGGCTTTCGGCTGGGGAGCGGTGTCGGGGCCGCGCGGCGGGGCCGCCTATCGCGGGCCGATGGGCGGGGCGGCGGTCCGTACCCCTTCCGGTGCGGCGGCTGTCCGTGGACCCTATGGGGGCGCCGCCGCTCGCGGCCCCTATGGCGGAACCGCCGTCCGCGGACCCGCCTACAGCGGCGCTGCCTATCGCGGTCCCGTCTACGGCGGCACCGTGTATCGCCCCGGCGTTGGGGCGGGTGTCGCGGTCGGTGCTGCGGCGGGTGTTGCAGTTGGTGCTGCGGCCGGTGCCGCAGCGGCTTCGACCTACCCATCCTGCTATTATCCGCCCTACTACTGCTATCCGCCCGCTTATTACCAGCCGCCCGCCTGGTAGCAGCGGCATGCGCCTCATCGTGCCCGACCAGCCCGCTCCCGCTGATCTTGCGCTGACGCTCAAGGGCGGACCGACGGTCGGCCGTCTCGGCTTTGGTGCGATGCGCATCACCGGCCCGGGCATCTGGGGGCCTCCCCGCGACGAGCGGGAAGCGATCGCACTGCTTCGCCGAGCCGTCGAAAAGGGAGTGACCTTCATCGACACCGCCGATTCCTACGGACCCGGGGTCAGCGAGACGCTAATTGCCAAGGCCTTGTACCCTTATCCGGCGGGGCTGGTCATCGCAAGCAAAGGCGGGCTCACGCGTCCCGGCCCGGGTCATTGGGAAGTTGACTGCCGGCCCGAACACCTGCGGCGGGTCTGCTCAGACAGCCTAAAGCGGCTCCGGCTCGACCGGATCGAGCTCTACCAGCTTCATTCCGTCGATTACCGTGTCCCGATCGAGGATTCGATCGGCACCCTCGTCGACCTTCAGCGCGAGGGCAAGATCGGCCATATCGGCGTCTCGAACGTCTCGGCCGCCGAGATGTCGCGGGCACAAAGGGTGGCCGAGATCGTGTCGGTCCAGAACAGCTACAATCTGCGAGACCGTTCGTCCGATGGCCTCGTCGACATCTGCGCCGATGTCGGGATCGCCTTCATCCCTTTCTACCCTCTCGCCAAGGGCCGGCTCGCCGCGGGGCCCGGTTCACCACTGGCCCGGATTGCTGAACGTCACGAGGCGACGCCGGCGCAGATCGCGCTGGCCTGGCTGCTGCACCGCTCACCCGCGATGCTGCCGATACCGGGGACCTCCTCGATCGCGCATTTCGAGGAGAACCTGGGGGCGGCCTCCATTGGTCTCGACGCCGAAGAACTGCAGACCCTCGCCGGTCACTGATCAGCGGCTGTCCTACCGCGGGCGGGGGGCCGTTCGCGATCGACAAAACGTTCTTCTGGACCCTTCAGCAGCGCGGTCTCGCGGCCGCCGCGTCGAGCCGCTTTATGATGGAGGCAGGACGCGGGAGGCAGGGCGATCCGGGATAAGAACGCTCGAGCGAGCGTGCGTGATGGCAGACGCGCGGTGCGGCGCGCCGTTTGACCCAAATTGATGGCTCGTTTTAATCTCTCGATCGGTAATCCACGATACCGCCTCGACCCGACGAGAGACATACAAAAGAGCACATTCGCAGGATCCGCATGATGACGACGATCTGGAGAGCAACGCGGCAAGGTTATCCATGGGAAAGGGATCCCCGCCGCCGACGAGACCGCCGACCCCGACGAGGGATTCGACGCGCTCGGTTTCCCGTCGACCGAGCAGAGCCGGCGCACGCAGGCGGCCAGCGAGCTTTTGAGCGGGCTCTTTAACGGAGCGGCGAGTGTCGGGAGGTATGCGAATCAGATGGAGGCGGGCCTGGCAAGTGCCGATAATGTGACGCACCGCCGTGAGTGGCGCGACGACTGATAGATAGGTGCCCGGGCATCAGAGGAGGCGATGATGGCAAACACGCTGTCTGACAAAGAGCGGGGATTGATGGATGCGTACTGGCGGGCCGCCAACTACCTGTCGGTCGGCCAGATCTACCTCTACGACAACCCGCTGCTCAAGCAGCCCCTCACA
>DASQCY010000800.1:0-4062 GCA_035634495.1 Allostellaceae bacterium | reverse complement strand
CATACTCGATCTCGACCGCCTCCGCCGCGTCGAGAGCTTGCGGTAGGGTTTCAGCCACCACCATCGCGACCGCTTCGCCGACATTCCGGACCTTGTCGGCCGGCAACAGGGTCTGCGGGCCGATAAAGATCGCGCCGCCGCCCGGCCCGGTCAGCTTCAGATCGTATCGGGTCGAGGGCACCGGACTGTGCGGAATTGGCGCAAGCCCGTCGGCGAGGCAGTCTCTGCCACCAAACACGCCGAGGACACCCGGCATCCGCTTTGCTTGTGTTCCGTCGACCTGAAGGATCCGCGCATGCGCGTGAGGGGAGCGAACCATGACCGCAAAGGCTTGCCGGGCGATGCTGAAGTCGTCGGTGAACCGGCCCTTGCCAGTCAGCAGCCGCTTATCTTCCTTACGGCGAACCGGTTGGCCGATCGCGCCAAGGGTCATCGCCGCAATGTCGATCGCATCGTTCATGCTCGATATCTACCGGATGCCGTTGAGCGCGAAATCGAAAATGTCGAAATTGCGTAGACGCCGTGTCTCGGCGAGGTGTCGATACTCGGGGGTGAGTGGCCGTGACAGAATGAACGGCACTCGTTGCTCGCCGAGGCCGCCGTGCGAGCGCAACCGATGCCCGGCCAGACCCGAAAGATCATGCTCGGCGCGCGATGCGCCGATCGCGGTATTGGCGTCGCCGAGCACGACGAAGTCGGCCTCGCGGTCGACGGGCATTTCGAAACGCCTTGCGGCTTCGGGGCCGTCGAGGACGAGGGCGACCCCGGGGATCGACGCGCCCGCCGCCATCAGCGCGGCGAGATCCGCAGCTTTGCTTGCGTAGACCCGTACGAACGAGCCGAGCGCGCCGTGGTGTCGCACGAACGGGTCGGTGATCGGGCAGATGACCCGCACCGCGTCGGCGCCGAAACGCTCGTTGAGGGTGTCTTCGAGAAAGATCACGTTGGGCGCGCCATCCGGCAGCGCCTTGTCGTTCATGCCGTGGTCGGCGACGAGCCCGACGACGGCACCGAGCTCGACAAGGCGACCCACCCGATCGTCGATCGCCCGATGAAAGGTATCGGCCGCAGGATCGCCCGGCGCATGGGCATGCTGGATGTAGTCGGAGAGCGACAGGTAGAGCAGATCGCCCTCCCGGCGCTCGAGCAGCTTGATACCGGCATCGAGCACGAACAATGACAGATCCGCTGAATACATATCCGGCTTCGCCCGCCCGACCAGCTCCTCGACCTCAGAGGAGGCGCGTTCGGATGAAAAGCAGATGCCGGAAAGATTTCGTCCGAGGAGCTTGCGCAATTTGTCCTTCGCTGTGATTGCTGCGGTCCTGATCCCGGCGCCGGCCATCAGCGCGAGGATCGTCTCGCAGAGCATCAGCCGTTCGTCGGTCATCATGACCTCGCGGCCGGTTTCACGATCGAGGTAGTAGTTGCCGGCGATGCCGTGTATCGAAGGCGGCGCGCCGGTCACGATCGAGACATTGTTCGGGTTCGTGAAAGTCGGCATGGCGGCATCGGCCCGACCGAAATACCCGTTGCGGCGGAAAGAGCCGATCGTCGGAAAGACGCCGTCCGGAATCCCGCGGTCGAGATATTCGGGATCACACCCGTCAACGCAGATAATCACGGTCGGACGCTGCGGCTTTCGGTAGCGACGGCCGTTCAGCTCGATCAAGTCAGGCATTTGCTTCTCTCCGCACCAACCATCGCCCGGAACGCCCTGGAGCGGACGGCGGTCAAGCTGGTATCGTGGGTTCAGAACCATCCGGCATGATTTGGCAAGGAGATTGGCAAGATGACCTCAAACGGGAAAGTCGCCCTCGTCACCGGCGGCGGAAGCGGGATCGGCAAGGCCTCAGCAATCGCCCTCGCAAAGGAGGGGTTTGCGGTCGTCGTCGCCGGCCGGCGGCCGGAGCCATTGCAGGCTGTCGTCTCCGAGATCGAAGGGTTGCAGGGACAGGCGCTCGGCGTGCCGACCGATGTCGGCAACCCTGAGGCGGTCCGCAATCTGTTTGCCAAGACCAAACAAACTTACGGCCGGCTCGACGTGCTGTTCAACAATGCGGGCTTCGGCGCGGCAGGGCCGATCGAAGAGCTCCCCTACGAGCGCTGGAAAGGGGTCATCGATTCGATTTTGAACGGCTCGTTCCTGTGCACGCAGGAAGCGTTCAAGATCATGAAGGATCAGAAGCCGATGGGCGGCCGAATCATCAACAACGGCTCGATCTCGGCGCATGTGCCTCGGCCGGACTCGGCCGCCTACACCTCGGCCAAGCACGCGATCACCGGTCTGACCAAATCGACCTCGCTCGACGGGCGCAAATACGACATCGCGTGCGGGCAGATCGATGTCGGCAACGCTTTGACCGAGATGACCCAGCGCATGACTCGCGGCGTGCCGCAGGCCAACGGCGCCGTCATCGTCGAGCCGACAATGGACGTGCAGAACGTCGCCCGCGCCGTCGTCTTCATGGCGACGGTGACCCCCGAGGCCAATGTCCAATTCCTGACCGTGATGGCCACCAAGATGCCGTTTGTCGGCCGCGGCTAGAGGGCTGACATACCCCCGTCACTCCTCCTCTTCTTCGAGCGCGCTTTCGTGCCAATGGCGCAGCGACACGCGTGATAGGCCATCGAGGACGAGATAAATGACGATACCGGTCAGCGAAAGCAGGAACAGCGCGGCGAACAGGCGCGGGATGGCGAGCCGATAGCCCGCTTCGAGGATGCGGAAGGCCAGCCCCGTCTCGGCACCGCCCGTGCCGGCGACAAATTCGGCGACGACAGCGCCGATCAGGGCGAGCCCGCCGCTGATCCGCAGCCCGGCGAGAAAATACGGCAGCGCGGTCGGCAATCTGAGGTAGCGTAGGACCTGAACGGGCGAGGCGCCATAGAGCTGGAACAGCGCTAGCAAATTGCGGTCGGCGCTGTTCAGTCCGACGGTCGTGTTGGCGACGATTGGGAAGAAGGCGACGATCCAGGCGCAGACGAGTAGCGCCAGAAACGGTTCGCGCACCCAGATGATGATTAAGGGCGCGATCGCCACGATCGGCGTCACCTGCAGGATCACGGCATAGGGGAAGAGGCTGAGCTCGATGATGCGCGACAGCGAGAACAGCACCGCGATCATGCCGCCGAGAATGGCGGCCGCCGCGAGCGCTGCGAGTGTCACGCGCAAGGTCACCAGCAGCGAGCCGAGCAGGCTTGGGCCGTCGGTCCACAAGCTCTCGGAGATCGCGAGCGGGCCGGGCAGGATGTAGGGCGGTACACTCTCGACGCGGACCACCGCCTCCCACAAGACGAGGATCGCTGCACCGACCGCCAGCGGAGCGGCGATGCGACCGCAGCGTGCGCTTTGCGTAGCTCTCACGCCGACATCGCTCGCGCGAGCTCGTTCGACAATGTCGCGCAGATCGTCGTGTAACCCGGCGAAGTGCGCAGCGCGCGTTCGCGCGGTTGCGGCAGCTCTACGGGCAGGTCGGCGGCGATCCGACCCGGCCGAGCCGTCATCACCGCAATCCGGGTCGACAGGTAGACCGACTCGAAGACACTGTGCGTCACGAATACGACGGTCGTTCTGCGACTTTCCCAGAGCTGCAATAGATCCTCGTTAAGCGCCATCCGGGTGATTTCGTCCAGGGCCGCGAAAGGTTCGTCGAGGAGCAACAGATCAGGATCGGTGACCAAGGCGCGCGCGATCGAAACCCGCATACGCATGCCGCCTGAAAGCTGGCGCGGATAAGTGCGCTCGAACCCGGCAAGCCCTACGGCACGAATCTCCGCTCCGACCCGCTCGCGCTCGGTGGACCCGACTCGTCCGGCGATACGAAAGGGCAGCAGTACATTGTCGACGACGGTGCCCCACGGCATCAAGGTCGGATCCTGGAAGACGAAGCCAACTCGCCCTGCCCGCGCTCGCTCGCCGGTGACGGTGGCGAGCGCGAGACGCCGCTCGCCCTCGCTCGGCTCGGCAAGACCGGCGATGATGCGCAGCAGGGTGGTCTTGCCGCAGCCGGACGGGCCGATCAGGCTTAGGAACTCGCCTTGACCGATATCGAGATCGAT
>DASQCY010000799.1:0-2147 GCA_035634495.1 Allostellaceae bacterium | reverse complement strand
ATGACCTTGGGCCTTTGCGGGTGCCGGTAGTAGCGGCGGCTTTTTCTACGCCCGGCCCCACAGCTCTTTGGTCGCCAGGCGCGCGCCTTCCGCCAATGATGCCAGCTTGGCCCACACGACAGTGGGATGCACCTCGCAGGTAGTCGAGAAGCTGGCGAAACCACAATCGGCGCCGGCGATCGCATTCTCCCGGCCGACGACTTGGGCGAACCGCCCGATGCGCTGGGCGATCGCCTCGGGATGCTCGACGAAGTTCGAGCCATGCGTGATGACGCCGGGGATTACAACTTTCCCGTCCGGCAATTTGACCTCCTCCCAGACGCGCCACTCGTGCTCGTGCCGCGGGTTGCCAGCCTCAAAAGAGTAGGCACCGGCGTTGACCCGCAGCATGATGTCGACAATGTGCTTCAGCTCGAGGTCGTGCACCCGCGGACCCATGTTGATGCCGTAGCAGGTGTGATAGCGCACCCGCTGCTGCGGGATGCCGGCGAGCGCGTGGTTCAGCAGTTCGACCGTGGCACTCGCCCAGTTGCGGCACTGCGCAATATCGAGTTCGGGGTGCGTCGTGTAGTGGCTTGCCAGCTGTGGATCGTCGATTTGCAGCACGAGGCCGGCATCGACAATCGCCCGGTATTCCTGATGCAACGCATCGGCTACCGCGACTCGGAACTCCTCGTCGCTCTTGTAGAATTCGTTCTTGTTCCAACCGGCGAGTTGGGCCGGCGAGACCGCCGGCATGAAAGCTTCTTCGTAGCGCACTTGCACAAGCGCAGCCTTCAGATTGTCGATGTCGCGTGCCAACGCCTGGTGTCCCTTGTAGGCGATCGTGGCGGTGCACACCCAGCGGGTCGGCTGCGCGCCGCCGGCCGCCCCCGGCATCTGCGCCGCCCAAGCGTAATATTCGGGGAACGCAAGATGCTCGCGCGACCGCGCCCAAGTGCCTTCGCCGCCCGGGTTCGGGCGCGGCTCGAGGCCGGTGAGGCGCTCGTTGATATAAGGGATAAAGCCGAACCGCCCCATCTCGCCGTCGGCGATGATGTCGATGCCGCTTTCGGCCTGCCTCCGCACGACCTCGGCGACGGCGCCCTTGACGCGGGCTGAAAGCGCCGCGGCGTCGAAAGCTTCGCCCCGTTCCTTCGCCTGGATCATCTCCAGCAGATCAGACGGCCGAGGCAAGCTCCCGACATGGGTCGTGAGAATCCGTTCCGTGCTCTGTTTCATCTCAGCCCTCCCCGCCGCGTCATCGCGACGGAGAGTTTAGCGACGATCGAGGCGAGGGTCGAAACCTTATAGCCGAGGAACTGGAACCACGTGATCGACATGAACGATCCGGGTTTCTCCGGATGGAGGCTGACCCCGAGTTCCTTGCGCAGGAATGTCCCCGCCAGGGCCCGGGCGGTTTGGGCTTCTTGACGGGTTCGGCAGACGACGACGAAGTCGTCCGCCCAGCGCGTCACCCGATATCCGGCCGCGGTCATGGCGTAATCGAAGGGCGTCAGGAAAATGTTCGACCAAAGCTGGCTGGCTACCCCGCCTTGCGGGACGGCTGTCTTGGTCGTTTCCCATCCTCCGTCGGCGATCACTCCTGCTTCGAGAAAGTCTCAGATCAGTCGCAGCACACGTCCATCGCTGATCTGATCGCAGATCAAATCAACAAGCCGATTCTGAAGGCGAATTCCCGGGAGAGACAGGTTTGCACCTGACGCTCCGCTGGAGAAAGCCGGATTCGAACCGTCGGAACCCCGTCACAAGATCAAGGTTTGAAAATTCGCAGAATGCGAATGCCGGCGTCGAAACGTCTCACGGCTTCAGCTTAGCACGGCTGAAATCCAGCAGGCCGCGCTCGCACTATACAGAAATGCGGGGTATAGACTGGTACGTGAAGAGACTGTCGAGGCGCTGAGTAACAAGACTGTTGGTTCTGTATTTGGAGATATTATCTCGAAAAAATTTTGATAAATGGGGTCTCAAGATGCTCTTCATGGTGATCGAAAGATTCCGAGATAGCGATATGGTCCCAATTTATCAGCGTTTGCGGGACAGAGGGCGTTCCCTGCCTGAAGGGCTGGAATATGTCGATAGCTGGATAGAAACAAAACTTTGCCCGTTGCTTCCAGCTAATGCAGTGCGACGACCCGAGGCTTTTC
>DASQCY010000798.1:0-4576 GCA_035634495.1 Allostellaceae bacterium | reverse complement strand
CCGATCACGCAACTGGAGAGTCAGGCACTCCTTCAGGTCGCGAGCAAAGACGCCGGCGGGATCGAATTGCTGGAGGCGCTCCAAAACCCCCTCGACCCGGTCTTTCCCGCAACCGAGGAGCCGCGTCACCCCGTCGAGACCAGCGCGAAGATAGCCATCCTCATCGAGCAGATCGAGAAGGTGCAGCGCGATAACTCGGTCGCTCTGGTCACTAAGGTCGGCCCCGATCTGCTCGAGCAGATACTCGCGCAGGGTGCGCAACCGGGTCGCGGTCTGGTCGAGCCCGGGACGTCCCTCCGCATAGAAGCCTCCGTTGCGACTGTGCCATGGCTGCGGCTCGCCGCCAAAATCGACATGCCGGTCACCATCCTCGCCCCATTCCGGTTGCCAATGGCCTGCCGCGTCGGGTGTGAATTCTCCCGTGAGCATCTCCGGTACAGTCATTGGGGGCGCACTCTCTCCACCGACGACATCGTCCCCCGGTGCTTTCCCTGATCCCCCGCTCACGCCATTCCAGCAGCGGGTTTTGTTGGATCTCGACATCGATGAAATCGGTCAACTCGAGGTTCGAGAGTTGCAACACTTTGATCGATTGCTGCAACTGTGGAGTCATGATCAGCGTCTGCGATTGACGCAGCTCAAGCCGCGGCAAAAAACCTGACATGTCCACACCCCGCTCTCGGCCGCGGCCTTGATCTCTGCCACATGCTCGCTTCGAACATCTCCTTCGGTCATTGTCACTGCCTCTATCGCTGTAACGCCACCGTCTCATGATACCTCGGCTGCATCTTGGCTAACCCGGCGCGACCGGCCGGCGGCGACGCCCGCGACGAGCGGGTCGGCCATCGGCTCGACGGCGGCGGGCCCCCCAGGGGCCGCTGTGGCACCCCTCAAGGATCGAACCTTGTCCGCGCTGGATTCCGCTGTCGCAAGGTGATGGCGGAGATCGAAAACGCCCTTTAGCTGCAGCCGAGCGCACCCCGGCCGGCCGCCACAGTAGTCCCGATCTGACTTGTCGGGCCCTTTCTGTGATCGGCCGATTTAATTCCCTGATCGTCGGTTTTATCTCCCTGTTCGGCCGATTTATTTGCCTGTTCGGCCGGGTAGGGAATTTGCACTCTGGCGTTTCGCAATATCAATACCTTACGGTTCAGGTCGGGTCGCCAGACCGCCCTGGAATCGGGTTTTTCGCAGTATTTTGCCGTCGACCAGGGACCCCGATCCCGGCCGGCTTGCTCCGCCACCAGGGGTGCGGCTCCCGATTCGCCGATCGTCGGCGCCGAACGCGGGCGCGAATTCTGGCGTGTCATGGCCCGTGAGGGAGATGACGCTCGACATCGGCGCGACACGCCAGGACATGCTCGCGGCCGGCGACGAGCTCATCGCGGAGCACCTGGAAGTCGGGGCAGTCGTGCTCGAATGCACGAACATGGTCCCGTTCGCCCGCACGCTGCGGCAAGCTGCAAATGCCGGTCTACGACATCTACAGCTTCGTCACCTGGTTCCATGCCGGGCTGAGCCCGCGCGGCTTGGCCTGCCCGGCGATCCCCTGGAGCGGCCCCGTCGAAGGAGCGTTGCCAGGGCCGCGCCGCCAGTCAGGAGGGGTCGCTGCTATTCCCTCTCGAGCGCGGCGCCCCTAGCGAGCTCGGCATAGAAATGGAACGAGTCCTTGGGCCGCCGCTCGAGCGTGTCGTAATCAACGTGGACAAGGCCGAACCGTCGGCTGTAGCCGAGCCCCCACTCGAAGTTGTCGAGAAGCGACCACACGAAATAACCGCGTACCGGTACGCCCTCGGCGATCGCGTCGAGCACCGCCCCGAGATAGTCGCGCAGATAGGTGATACGTTGCCGATCGCGGATACGCTCGTCGGCTTCGATTCGATCGGGGAACGCGGCCCCGTTCTCGAGGATGTAAATCGGCAAATCGCCGCTGTAGCGCTCTTTGGCGTCGAGCATCACCGAACGGAACGCGTCGGGCGCAATCTCCCAGCCCATCTCGGTAACCGGGGTCCCCGATGTCGGCGGCACGAGGCCGACCTGAAAGGGATGATCGGGGTCATGACGTACCCGCGTTCGCGTGTAGTGGTTGATCGCGAAATAGTCCGGCTTTCGTCTTATCACGTCGAGGTCGCCCGGCTCTACGAACTGCTCCATTTCTGCGGCGAGCGGCTCGGGATAGTGCCCGTGGATCTGCGGATCGGGGAACGAGCGGTTCCACAGCGCGTCGAGCATCAGCGCGGCGGCCTCGTCTTCCTCGCGCTCGCTGGCCGGCTCTCTGGGGTGGAAGTTGTATATATTCCCAATCAATAGATCGGGACGCTCCGACCGTATCGCCTCGAACCCTAATCCATGCGCGAGGTTCATGACGTGTATCGCCCTCAGCGCGGTCGCTCGTCCGCGAATACCCGGGGCGTGATCGCCTTCGCAGTAGCCCTTGACGCTCGCAGCGTTCGGCTCATTGAAGGTCACCCAATGTTTTACGCGATCTCCGAGCCGCCGAACCGTCAAATGCGCGTAATCGGCGAACCAGGAGGCAACATCCCGGTTCTGCCAGCCGCCGCGATGTTCGAGCGCCTGCGGCAGATCCCAGTGATAGAGACAGATCCAAGGCTCGATGTCGGCAGCCATGATCGCGTCGACGAGGCGGTCATAGAATTCCAGCCCTTTTTCGTTTGGCTGGCCCCTTCCCGCGGGGAGGATGCGCGGCCAAGCGGTGGACAGGCGATACGCACCGATGCCTAGTTGGCTCATCAGCGTGACGTCCTCCGGCCAACGGTGGTAATGGTCGCATGCAATGTCGCCGTTGTCGCCGCCGAGAATCTTGCCGGGGAGATGGCTAAAAGTATCCCAGATCGACGGCCCGCGCCCGTCCTCGGCGACGGCACCCTCGATCTGGTAGGCCGCCGTCGAGGCGCCCCACAGAAAACCGTCAGGAAAACTGGTCGCCATTTTGCTTTCCCGCGAATCGCTGCCGTCGGTGCATGATGCCGGGGCCTAAACCGTAATCAAGCGGATCGAATATGGCCGGGCTGCGCCAAACCATGACCCGCCGTCTCACGCATAGAGCTCAGGCGACAGGCGCGGCGCGGTTCGCCCCCGGGCATGGAGATAGGACTGCCAGAAGAGGCAGGCCGCTACCGAGCGCCAAGGCCGCCACAGTTCGCCAATGCGGCGCATCTCGATCTCATCCGGCCGCGCGTCGAAGCCCATATGATCGCCGATCGCGACCTGGAGACCAAGATCTCCAGCTGGCCAGATGTCCGGTCTTCCGAGCGCGAAGAGCAGATAAATTTCAGCGCTCCAGCGCCCGATTCCCCTGATGGACAGTAACTCGGCCAGGGCCTCCTCGTCCTCGGCAGCGCCAAGTCGGGCGAAATCGAATTTGCCGCCGTCGACCGTCTCGGCGAGGTCGCGGGCATAGCCCATCTTTTGCCGGCTAAAACCGCAGGATCGCAGGATGCTGTCGTCGAGCGCGAGAAAGGTTTCGGGCACCAGCGGATGGCAGAGACCGAGAAGTCTCTTATGCATCGCCGCGGCGGCATCGATCGACACCTGCTGCTCGAGGATGATGTGCAGCAGCGTGCCAAACCCATTGCGGCGTCGGCGAAATCGCGGTTGCCCGGCCCGCTGCAATATTTCTGCGAAGATCGGTTCGACCGCGAGTATGGGGATCCCTTCGGCTAGGCCCTCCGGCGCATAGACCGGGGGGGCGGCCCCGTCTTCCGCCCCGCTTACAAAACGAGGTTCCTGCCGTGGCGATTGTCGATCCATGTTCCGTCCCTCCGACGCGAACGATCTTATGGCATACTGGGTTCGAGTGTTCAGCCAAGCTGTACTCGGCGAGAGGGAAGTGTGCGGGTTGGTCGACTAATCAAGGTGGCGCTGCTCGCACTCGGGCTCGCCATCCTGCTGCCGGGGCTCGCATTGCGGATTTATATGGGCAGCGGGGCCGAGGATCGACTGGCTCCGCAGGAGGCCGTGAGCATCCCCGAGCTGCGCTCGCCGCTACCAAAAAGCGGCTTTCTTGCCTGTCCATGGGGCTATTGTTCGGCAGCCGAAGCCATCACGAGCCCGATTTTCGACCTGCCATGGGACCGGTTGCGCGACTATTGGATGGAGATGATATCAGACGAGGCCCACGTCGTGCGCGCCGCCGTCGATCTCGGGCTCCGGCGCTACGTTTACATCCAACATTCGCCGCTATTTCGTTTCCCCGACATCGTAACCGTAGAGTTGATTTCTCTCGGACCCACGCGCTCCAGCATCGCCTTGTACAGCCGCTCTCGGTACGGCGAATACGATTTCACAAAGAACCGGAAGCGGGTGGAAAAATGGCTCTTTCCGTTGCAGAAGGTCGCGCGGCCGGCGGAGCTGAGCCAAGTTCGAGCTCAATAGAAGCAGCTTGGCTCATTCCCAGAGCCCCGGCTTCCGCCGATACGGGCGGCCAACCGATGGAACCGAACCACGATGAAAAGTTCGGCGACCGGAGAACGCGCTAGGGGGTACCGTCGCGAACACACGACTGCGAGGCGGCTGCAACAGCGCTAGGCCCCTCGGGCGCAACAACGTGACCAGA
>DASQCY010000797.1:0-2547 GCA_035634495.1 Allostellaceae bacterium | reverse complement strand
GGCTGCGCCGTCTCCGCGGCACGCCTTTTGACATATTCGGCCGCAGCGAAGAGCGGCAACTCGAACGTCGACTGATCAGCGAATACGAGGCGCTGATTGACGAAATCCTCGTCCGCTTGTCACCGGTCAATCACGAGATCGCTGTTGAACTGGCTAGTTTGCCGGCCGAGATTCGCGGCTTTGGCCATGTCAAGGAGGCATGTCTCGCGCAGGTTAAAGCGCGCGAGGAAACCCTCCTCGCCCGCTTCCGCTCGGAGCCGCCGCATGCTCTCGCCGCCGAATAGCAACTGGGCTCACTCGTCACCCCGCCTCGAAGGGCAGTGCAATGAATCGAGTATTACCCTCGCGCTCGACCCGCACGAGGGCATTCTTGCGCCCATTCTTTTTGGCAGCTGCGACCTTCTGCTGCACTTCTTCCAGCGATCCTACCGCCTCGTGACCGACGGCGACGACGAGATCACCAGGGCGCAGCCCTTGCGCCGCTCCGGGACTATTTTGCGGGACCTCGGTGATAACGACGCCTTTTGCCGCTTCGGGTAATGAAAACTGCTTGCGGAGCTCAGCGGTCAGTTTGGTGAGCTTGAGGCCAAGGGCGTCGACGCTCGGAGGTGGTTTCGGCTTCTCTGGCTCAGGCGGGGGGGGTGCGAGACGATTCGGGTTCAACGCCGCGACCTTGAGTTCGAATTCCTGATCTTTTCCGTCGCGCCACACCGACAACTTGATTAACGTATCCGGGGCCGAATCAGCGACGAGGCGTGGCAGTTGCCGGCTGCGGTCGATTGGCTTGCCATCAAAAGCGAGGATTACGTCCCCAGGTTGTAGCTTTGCCTGCGCCGCAGGGCTCGCTGGATCGATCGCTCCGAGCATCGCGCCGCGACCTTTATCGAGCCCGACCGCCTCGGCAAGGTCATCGGTGACCGGTTGGATGTGGGCGCCGATCCAGCCGCGCTCAACTTTGCCGGTGGCCTTCAACTGATCGATAATGGGACGCGCAAACGCCGACGGGATTGCGAAGCCGATCCCGATCGAACCGCCCGAAGGCGAAAAAATAGCCGTGTTGATGCCGATCACCTCTCCGGCCAGGTTGAACATCGGTCCACCGGAATTGCCGCGATTGATCGACGCATCGGTCTGCAAAAAATCGTCGTAAGGGCCGGAGTGAATATCGCGCGCCGTGGCCGAGATGATGCCTGACGTCACCGTACCGCCGAGGCCGAAGGGGTTGCCAATCGCGAGCACCCAATCCCCCACCCGTGTCTTGGCGGAATCTCCCCAGTTTGCCGCTGTCAACGGCGCCTTTGGTTCGATCTTGAGAAGCGCGAGGTCGCTCACCACGTCGCGACCGACGACCTCTGCCTGCAGGGTCGCGTCGTCGGATAAGGTCACGGTGATCTGCTCGGCGTTGGCGATCACGTGGTTGTTGGTAACAATGAGGCCGGAGGGATCGATGACGAACCCTGAACCGAGCGAGGCGGCCCTCGGTGCCGATGGATTAGCGCCTTTCTCGCCGAAAAAATCGCGAAAGAATTCATCGAGCGGTGCTCCCGGGGCTGGCAGCTGTGCCTCCGTCCCACCTTTGGGCGACGACGATGCCGTTGCTTGGGTGGTCGAAATGTTAACGACGACCCCGACCAGCTTTGTCGCCAGCTGAGCGAAAACTTCTGAGAAAGGTGTCGGTTCCGGGGCTTCGGCTCGACCCGACGCCGCCGCTAGAAGCAACACGATGGTCAGCGCCGTATGCGTCACGCTCCGGCGGCCGAAAAACATCACGCGAAATCTCCTCCGCACAAGCGCCAGCTATCCCGACGGATCAAGTGCTGACGCTTCCGCGGCGCTCGATATGAAATGGCGGCGAGCTTGGCAAGACGGAATAGCAACGTGACAAACCGCGATCGAACGGCCACCGCGGAGATCCTGAGAGCATTATTCGACGCTGCGCTCGCTGCGGCTGATCCCGGTCAGGCGGTCGCACGGCAAATTCCGGCACCGGTCCGCGGGCGTACCGTGTTGGTCGGCGCCGGGAAGGCCTCGGCTGCGATGGCACGGGCTTTCGAGACCGGGTGGACCGGTCCGCTCGTAGGTCTTGTAGTCACCCGTTACGGTCATTCCGTATCCTGTAACCAAGTCGAAATCGTCGAAGCGGGTCACCCTATGCCGGACGTCGCGGGCCAGCACGCGGCAAACCGTATCCTCGATTTGGCCCGCGGTCTCGGATCAGACGACCAGCTTATCTTTCTGGCGTCGGGCGGCGGCTCGGCGCTGCTCTCCCTTCCGGCCCCCGGCCTCACGCTTGACGACAAGCAAGTGGTAACGCGTCAGCTCCTCGCATCCGGCGCGACGATTACCGAGATCAACACGGTTCGCAAGCACCTCTCGGGGATTAAGGGGGGCAGGCTCGCCGCCGCGGCGGCGCCCGCGCGGATCGTCACCCTGGCGATCTCCGACGTGCCTGGCGATGACCCATCGGTCATCGCCTCTGGTCCCACGGTGCCCGACCCCACCACCTTCGCCGACGCCCGTGCTGTGCTCGAGAAGTACCGCATCGTC
>DASQCY010000796.1:0-8447 GCA_035634495.1 Allostellaceae bacterium | reverse complement strand
CTGTCGCCCGCGTGATATTCCCGTTGGCGGTCAAACCAGAACGGCTGATAGAGCCGCGGCAGTTCATTCGGGTGTCTGGCGAGCAGCGCATTGTGCGCGGTATGAAAGCTGATCACGCGGCTGTGGCCGCCGCTCATCGCCGGACGCAGGCAGAGCAGACCGACATAGTCGGGCGGGGTGTCGTTATAAGCGTTATCGTTATGAAAGCGGATCTCGGTGTTGGTCTTGTCCGGCCGCACCCCCGAACCCGGAAGCGCCTGCTGCCCGGTGTCTAGAACATCGTAGACCAGGGTGCCGTCGAGCTTCTGCGCGACCGGGCGCGAGACCATGCTCGACAAGATCCAATAGATCGCCGTCGCTTCGCCCGCATCCATCTCGGCAATGGGCAGGCGGTCGACGATCGCGAACCGCACACCCTTATCGAGAATACGGCGCACGCGAGCCATCTGCTCGCAGCAGGCCGGCATCGCGAAATCCGCGGGACGGCGCACGATCGTCGGCAGCGGGAATGCCCGGATCTCATCGACCGCTCGACGGATCTCGTCGAGGCAGGCGACGGAGAGCTCGACCCGGTAATCCTCGGGTCGGACATCACGGCCGACCCAGGCGCTCGGTCCTTCGATCGGCTCATGCCATACAGACAAATCCGTCACTTGATCCTCCGGAGGATGCCCGCTGGATTCTATCATAACCGCTCCCGGGCTTTTCGACACGTGCCAAACTGCTATGGGTGGCTGGCACCCGTGGCTTGCCGCCCCTCACCCTCCCGCGTCGCGGGTCCCTCCCTCTCCCTGATCGCGGAGAGAGGGAGGGGTGAGGGCTCCGAAAAGCAGGCGCTCCCCGTGTCAGGTTGCATCCACCAGGACGAGCTCGGTGTCCTCAAGTGCACGCACGCGTACCATCCGTTCCTTATGGATGGCTGCGCCGTCACGGGCGCTCAGGGCGATGCCATTGACCTCGACCGAGCCCTTGGCCGGGACGAGGTAGCCGTGGCGCTTTTCTCCGAGGGCATATTCGGCAGTCTCGCCGGCCTTCAACGTCGCGCCGAGAACCCGCGCGTCGGTGCGGATCGGCAAGGCGTCGCCATCGCTCGGGTCGCCGCTCGCCAAGGTGACGAAGCGGCCGGAACGGTCGCCCTTGGGAAAGGGCTTCGCACCCCAGCTCGGGAACTTGCCGCGGCTTGTCGGCAAGATCCAGATCTGGAAGATCCGGGTGATGCCGGGCTCCAGATTGTATTCCGAATGACGGATGCCGGTTCCGGCGCTCATCACCTGCACGTCGCCGGCTGCGGTGCGGCCCTTGTTACCGAGGCTGTCCTGATGGGTGATCGCACCTTCGCGGACATAGGTGACGATCTCCATGTCGGCGTGCGGGTGCGGCGGAAACCCGGTGTTCGGGGCGATCGTGTCGTCATTCCACACTCGCAGCGCGCCCCAGCCCATGCGCTCGGGGTCATGGTAGTCGGCGAACGAGAAATGGTGCTTGGCGTCGAGCCAACCGTGGTTCGCTCCGCCCAGGGTTTCGAAGGGTCTGCGTTCGATCATCTTAATTCTCCGTTTCGTCAAATCGAGGTTCCTTCTGGACCATGAGCCCTAGATCGGACGTTCGGAGTCCATTAAAAGTAGAAACGTTGGAAACTCATCGTTTCTGATATTGCCCATGGTGGATCTGCCGGATCTCCAAGCCTGGGCGATCTTCGCCAAGGTGGCGCAGAGCGGCTCGTTTTCGCGTGCGGCGGTCGAGCTCGGCCTCGCGAAAGCCACGGTTTCGAAGGCGGTTGCCCGGCTCGAACGGCGGATCGGTGCCGCCCTCCTCTACCGCACGTCACGCCGGGTGGTATTGAGCGAGGTCGGCCAAAACCTGCTGCCTCATGCGTCGCACGTATTGAATGAGGGCGAGGCTGCCGAGGCCTATGCCTTCGCGCAATCCGAGACGCCACGCGGGTTGGTGCGTCTCGCCGTCCCGATGTCGTTCGGTCTCGCCCATGTCGCGCCGATCTTGCCCGAGTTCCTGACCACGTACCCGGAAGTGACGATCGATCTCCATCTCGGCGACGAAATTGTCGACCTCGTCGGCGGCGCGTTCGACATGGCTTTACGGATTGCCGCTCTTCCGGATTCCAGCCTGATCGCGCGCCGGCTGTGCCAGGTCCGGCGACTGGTCGTCGGCGCACCAGCGTATTTTGACCGGCGCGGCCGCCCGACCCATCCGGCTGAGCTCGCCGACCACGATTGTCTCGGCTATGCCTACCTGCCCTCGCCCGAGATCTGGCGATTTGTCCATGTGGGGGGCGACAAAGCGGCGGTAACGCCGCACGGCGCGCTGCGCGCCAACAATGCCGATGCGCTCGCCCCGGCCTTGCTGGCGGGGCTCGGGCTCGCGGTCCAACCCGAATTCACGGTGTGGGGGGATATGGCGGCCGGCCGGCTCGAGCAGGTCTTGACCGAGTGGTCCCTGCCGCCTATCGCCTTGCACATGGTCACGCCGCCGGGCGGATTGCGGCCGGCGCGGGTCGGCGTGCTAATCGACTTCCTGATCAAGCGGCTTGCGGCGGCACCTTGGGCGAAATGACCGGAAGAGCGGTATTTCCGCCCTTCGAAATTTTCGTTGTTATTCGGTTGTTATCGCCGCTTCAATTCGTTGATCCCGTGAAAAATTCCGTTGATTTCTAGATCAACGAATTCGCGCTCTAAGAACCTGAAATACCGTCGTATTTTCTCAGGTTTTCGGAGAATTCCGAAGCGAAAAGCTCAATATTCGTTGTTTATAGCAATTTGCGCGACCGATGTCCAGTGTGGGAACGCGCTGCGCGGCTATGGTGCGGCGACGAGCTTGGCACAGGCCGCCGGCAGATCCGCGAGCAGCAGCGGCTTTGCCGGTCCCGGCGGCGGGTGGCGCGCCTCGGGGGTGAACCACCAGTCGAGCTCCTTGCCGCAGCCGTCGCCCGGCGGCGGAGGCGCCTGGCTTCGGCACTCCGGCTGGCCGCCCGGGCAGGATAGGCGGACGTGGAAGTGGTAGTTGTGGCCCCACCATGGCCGGATCTTGGTGAGCCAAGCCCGGTCCGTCCCCGCCGCACGGCATAGCGCGCGCTTGATCGCCGGGTTGACAAAGATGCGCGCCACCGCGGGCTCGCGCGCGACGGCCTCGAGCAAACGGCGATGCTGCGGCGTCCAGGTCGCCTCGTCCACATCCTGGCCGTCGGCCGTGACGACATCGGCCGCCGGCATCTCGTCGCGCTCGGCGGAGGTAAGCCCGCGGCTCGGCATCGGCGTCAGCCAGATATCGGCGTCGAGACCGACCTGGTGCGAGCCGTGCCCGGTCAGCATCGGGCCGCCGCGCGGCTGGGCGATGTCGCCGACCAGGAGCCCGGGCCAACCGGCCTCGGCCGGTAGCTGCCGCGCCAGGCGCTCGAGAAAGGATATCAGCACCGGGTGACCCCAGGCGCGGTTGCGCGAGGGGCGCATGACCTGCCAGTTCGGTCCGTCGGCGGGCAATGCTACGGCGCCTTCGAGACAGCCCCGCTCATAGGCACCGATCGCCTGCGGGAGTCCGCCCACCGGGGTCAGCTTGCCCCCGAACACGCGCTGGGCCGCGTCGGGTGGCAAACGCGCGAGCACGGCCGCACGATGCACCGCCTCTGCGCCGGCCGTGTCCTGCGCCAAGGCGTTGCCGCAGCCGACCCCGAGTACCAGGAGCCAGGCGCAGAACAGGGCCGCGCGCATTACTCCGCCGGCCGCTCGTAAAGCACGCGGCCATCCTTGAGCGTCAGGTGGGTGATCAGCCGACGCTTGCCGTTGACGGTATTGCCGTCGGTGTCGCGGAACTCGAAACTGCCCTCGCGCAGTTCGAGTATGGCGATATCGGCGTTTGCCCCGGGACGCAGGGTCCCGACAACGCCCTCGAGGCCGAGGATCTTGGACGGGGTGGTGGTCGCCCTGGTCACGACGTCGTCGAGTGCCACCCCGAAATGCATCAATTTCGACATCGTCGTCGTCAGGTCGAATACCGGGCCTCGGGTCGCCGTTCCGAGGGTCAGGTCGGTCGAGATCGTGTCGGGTAGAAAGCTCTGGTCGAGTGCTTTTTCGATCAGCGGGAAATTGAAATGTCCGCCACGACCATGCGCGCAGTCGAAGACGACCCCGTAACGCTGCGCTTCGAGCACCTCTTTGAGGATCAGTTGCCGCTCCGGCCCCATGATGCCGTGTTCACGGCCATGGAAGCAGTGAGTGATGATGTCGCCGGGCTTCATCAAGGCGAGGATTTCCGGCAGCGGCAACGGCGTGTCGGTGATGTGCACCATCAGCGGGACGCCGGCCATATCGGCTGCCCGGCGCGCCGTCTTGATCGGTTCGGTCGTATATTCCCAAACGATGCCGGGGCCGTATCTGAGCTTCACGCCGATCGCGAGATCGCGGTTCTCGGCGATCGTCCGAGCGCATCCCTCGGGATCGGCATAAGGGAAATGCGCGAGCTCGCCGCTGTGCGCGGTGCCGTTGATGCCGATCGCCGAGAGGTTCACAAACGCCCGGGCGCGCGTCCGCACCGTCCGGTCGAGGACAAATCTGAGACCGGCGAAGTTCGCCGAGCCGGCGCTGTCGGCATCGCACACCGTGGTGACGCCGCTCGAATTGCACAAGCGATCGGTGTTCTCGCCGATGTCCGAGCAATTGACAAAGACGTGCGCATGGACGTCGACGAGCCCCGGGGTCACGAGCCGGCCTTTGGCGCTGATGTTCTTGCGTGCGTCCTCGCTTCGCAGCGAAGCGGCAACCTCGACGATCTTGCCGCCGCCGATCCCGACGTCCATGCGGCCGCGCAGCCGGCCGCCGGGATCGATCACCTCGCCGTCACTGATCAACAAATCGTATTTCATAATCGCGAATTTCCGGCATTTGACGGTATCAAAAATCGAGATCGGCGTAGTGCTCGGGCGGTGGAACGCCGGGCACGTGGTCGGCGAGGATCGGGCGGAAGCTCGGGCGCGACTTGATCCGCGCATACCATTCCTTGGCGGGTTCGTGGGCGTCCCAAGGCACGTCGCCGAGATAGTCGAGGCTCGACAGCTGCGCCGCGGCGGTGATGTCGGCGATCGAGAAATGGTCGCCGGCGAGCCATCGCCGGCGCTCGACGAGATAGCCGATATAGTCGAGATGGTGCGGCAGGTTGGCATGCCCGGCGCGGATCGCCTGCGAATTCGGCTGACCTTGTCCAAGAAAGCGCTTCATCATCTTCTCGCCCAGCAAATTCTCGGTCACCTCGAGGTTCATCTTGATATCGAACCAGGCGGCCAGGCGTCGCACTTCGGCCCGGTCGACCGGGTTGATGCCGATTAGCATTTTCTCGCGATAGACCTCGTCGAGATATTCGATAATGGCGGCGGTATCGGACAGTACGGTTCCGTCCGGCTCGATCAGGACCGGCACTTCGCCCGCCGGGTTCAGGGCGAGAAACTCCGGTCGCCTTTCCCAGACTTTCTCGGTCTTCAGCGTGAAATCGAGGTTCTTCTCCCTGAGCACGATGCGGACCTTGCGCGAGAAGGGAGAGAGCCAGATGTGATAGAGGACGCGCATGCGGCGGATTGTAACGATCTGCGCCGCCTGTGAACACGCCCGATCGCAGCGATAACCGGTTTCCCGCGAGGCAATTCGGGCCTGGCTTGCCGGCGGAGTCGCCGGCGGCGAATCGGATCATTCGACGCGGTGTGGCGGACGCGATAGTCTCTGCCTCCGCCGGCTAAACCCGAACGGAGGACCCCGCCGATGCCGCTAAATGCACTTCACCACATCACCGTTCAGACCGACGACCTCGAAGCGACGCGCGATTTCTACCGGGACGTGCTCGGCCTCACGGTGGGCTTCCGCCCGGATCTCGACTTCCCCGGTTATTGGCTCTACTGCGGCAACGTGCCGGTAGTGCATCTGGTGCCGCGGGGGAACGCGATCGGCGGCGGCCCGTCGTCGGATACGGGGCCTTTCGATCACGTCGCGTTCCTGGCATCCGATTTTCAGGGCGTCAAGTCGACGCTCGACAACAAAGGCGTTAGGTATCGTGAAAACCACATAGCAAGCCCACCGATCGACCAGCTGTTTTTTCCGGACAACAACAACGTGATGGTCGAGCTGAACTTCCCGCGAGCCTGATCCCGCTAGCCCTGCGCGTGGAGCACCTTGCCGCCGACCTCGACCGGCTTGGCGGCGATCAGCACGAAAGCGATGACGCAGGGCGCCGTCCCACGATTGATCCAATTGTGGATCGTGCCGCGCTGCACCAGTACATCGCCAGCCTTAAGATGAACCGTCGAACCGTCGAGCTCCATATCGATCTCGCCCGACATCACGACGGCATAATCGATCGAATCGGTGCGATGATTGCGTGGGCTGGCTCCTGGAGCGAGCTCGAGGACGCGAAAGACGGTGCCGTTGTCGAGCGTCGTGCCGGTATTGCGCAACCCGGCATCCTCGTCGCCGGTGTTGTCGACGGGAAAGCCGTGGCTCGTCCAGACGACGCAAGAGGTTGCGCCCGGCCGCGACGAGACGAGATTCTTTGCGATCTCGTCGATCTTGACGATGGCACGGCCGGAGGCATCGTGGCCGGTGACGACCCGGCGGAACTGCAAAGCCATGATCGGCCTCCTCCGTGGCTAAATGCGGTCATACCTGCGCGCACTATACAAAAAGTTTGACGTCTTTCGAGAAATACGGGCAAACCCTCGATCATGCAGCTGCGCATCCGTTCGATCACCTATCTAGCCGAAGCCATCAACGGATACGAATTCGTCGACCCGCGCGGACGCGACCTGCCGCGGTTCGCAGCCGGTGCCCACATCGACATGCGGCTCGGCGGCCTCCTGCGGCAATACTCGCTGTGCAACGATCCCGCCGAGCGTCAGCGCTATTGCATTGCTGTGCTACGCGAAGATGCGAGCCGTGGCGGCTCGCGCTACCTGCACGACACCGTTCGGGTCGGCGATCTCGTCGAGGTCTCACTGCCGCGCAACAACTTCCCGCTCGACGCAACAGCCAAGCGACATCTTCTGATCGCCGGAGGGATCGGTATCGCGCCGATGATCTCGATGATCGCCGAACTGCGGCGTCGTCGCGTCGATTTCCGCCTCCATTACTGCACGCGTTCGGTCGCAAGGACGGCGTTTCATGACGATCTGGCGTCCCTCGCTGCCGAAGGACGGGTCCGCTTTCATCACGACAGCGGCGATCCTACACTCGGTCTCGATATCGCGGCAGCGCTCCGTGATCGCCCGCCCGGAACCCATCTATATTATTGCGGTCCGGCGAACATGATGGCGGCCGCGGCCGAAGCGGCGAACGAATGGCCGGCGGGCACCACGCACTCCGAATACTTCACGGCGCCGCCGGCCGAGCAGGTCGTCGAGGACCAGCCGTTCCGCGTCAGGCTCGCGAAACGCGGCGTCGAATACCAAGTCCGGGTCGGCGAGACGATCGTCAGCGTGCTCCGCAGTAACGGCATCGTCGTTCCCACCTCATGTCAGCTCGGCTATTGCGGCGCCTGTTTGACGCGCTATCTCGAAGGCGAACCCGACCATCGCGATCAGGTAGTCAGAGATTATGGTCGCGAGCGTTATGTGCTGATCTGCTGCGCCCGCTCAAGGACGCCTGTCCTCCATCTCGACCTATAAAGGGTTTCCGGTGCTGGCTACCGCAACTCTGCCGGACGTAAACTATCAACTACACGATAATTTACCGTCGAAGTTATACATAGGTCATAGGTTAGCTAGATTATACAACAGCCTCAATCGAGTGAGTGCACCGGGAAGACCTGGCGATATAGGTCGCGCAGGAAGTTGCGTCTGACCCGACTGGTTCCGATCCTCTCCCGCTGCGGGGATAGCTGATACTTGACCTATCGAGGTAGGGGCGGTGCGCAGCACGTCGTTCATCGCGAGGTATTTCGGGCCACCCCCGAAGTCGACATAGCAGCCGGCGCTGAGAATCCGGTTCCGCGTCTCTTGCTCATTGCTCTCTGCTTGATTGAGCAAGGGCCCTTTCAGCGCTTGTAGTGCTCGGTGTGCTCAATCCGCCGACCAGCGTCGCAGCGATCAAGCGAACGGATAGCGGTAAGCGTCACGCGGGGTGATGTTGATAACGAAAATGTGCCCTCGTCGAAGCCGTCCAGCGCTTCGACGTGGCGGAGGGCAACTGCACAATGCAGAACCAACGACCGAAGCACTGATGGTGCCCAGGGCGGACGGGCACCATTCGAATTAAACTGTCAAAATATCAATAATTTATGAAATGATCCGTTAATCATTTGCCCAATGAGTTTGCCTATCCAAGCAAAAAAATTCGTAGGCTATTTCATGGGACAAAAGTATCCTGGACCGTAATATATACGTAATTTCAGGTAAACAGCAAATAAGACGGCGGGTCAGCACACCGCCGTCATAAATGGCGCCCACCTTTGTGGCTTTT
>DASQCY010000795.1:0-2208 GCA_035634495.1 Allostellaceae bacterium | reverse complement strand
CCATGCGGTCGAGCAAAGGACGGCCCGGTAAGCGGACAACAGTTTTCTCAATGGAAATGCTAAAGGACTTTTCTGTGACGTATCGTCCTAATCGAGGATTAGAAGCGGCTTGCAGAGAGCAGAAGCCAGCAGTAATTTCCTGCCGTCAAGCTGCGCGAATCACGGGATTGGTTGCTCGCCACGAATTGCATCGGCGGGACCGGTGATTTTGAGGGGGTCGGGAAGATTGGCACCGCCGTCTCGAATTGGTGCGGCGCATCGTGGCGGGCAGCGCAGCCGTGCCGTGTGGGCGGCGACCGGAGCCTAGAGCTATGAGGATCTACAGCAACAAACACGGCGGCACGAGCAGCGGTCCGGGAACCAACGGGCCGATGCACGCGGTAATTTCGAACCAGGAGAGTCACGGCGAAACGACCGGCTTGTATATCAGGAGCGACGCCATGAAGGCGCTCGCCACGCGGCGCAGCACCTTAGGTGCCGATTTGGAACGGGAATGGTTTGTCGTCTTCACCGTTGAGGAAACCCGCGAGATCCTTCGATTGATGCTCGCGGATGAAGGTTGCCGGGTGTTCATCCGCGAGAACATCGGCAAGCCAAAAACAGACCGCGAGCGAGAGAGCTACGTTGCGGCGAACATACGGGAGGCCAGGGGCGAGGCACCGGCTTCCGCACCGGAGACACCTGCACCGCAGACCAGCTTGAAAGATCACCTGAGATCAACGGCGGTTGTCGGGGCGATCTCACCGGCACCGACACCGGCAAAACTGAAACCGCCGCGCTACGAGCCGCAGGGTCCACCGATCACCATAACCGATCTTGAAAAGGCGGCGAAGGGGAAAGGCACGAGCACGCTGCTCCCGCGGATGCCGCGCCCGCCGCATACAGTCAAGCGGGAGGATTGAGCATGCCTGTGAGAACGCGGGCGCTGTCCCGTCGCGTCGCGACCGCCGAGAGGCTAGGCGTTCTGCCGTTCTCGCAGTGCTGGGATACAGTGCGAGGATACAGTCGTGATCACGGCTGATCCGTTCGCTGCATTACCGTCCTAATCGCCGATTGAGCCGCAATGGCCAGCCCGCGGGCAATTCCAGGGAGGAAATAGAGGCTGATTGGCTCTGGCCGGTAAGTTTCCTGCCTGAGCGCAAGCGCCAGTTCAGCCAACCACCGTTCGACCCCGTACGCCTCGATATCCGCCGTGGCCATGCCGGGTGGGGTCGGGCATTGGCGCGGCGCGTTTGGCCTGCTCTTTGCCGATGATTGGTCGGAGTGCAGGCAGCACCACGATCAGCGCGCGATAACGACCGTTGACCAATTGCAAATAAGACATTGAGGCTCGTTTCGAGTCCAAGGTTTGGACTCTCCAGCCTACCAACGGCGCGTCACGTAACCGTCCTCGACGAGATGCGTTGCTCTGGCTCAGCATAACGGGAAGACAGGAGCCCCCACAGATGACCCATATGCGCGTCTTCGCGGAGAAATGTGTGGCTTTAAGATCGGCCTAACCTACCCAATAAACGCGAACGGCCTACTGAAAGCGGTGCGATCGGCTACCTATGAAGGGCTGGGGCCGGTGCGGCACATTGCGGCTTACGTAGATCGGTGGGCCAGCCTTACCGGGATTCAGTCTCGTCGACATGAGGTCGACTACGGCGCACCTCGGTCGCCAACTTGTCTTGGCGCTCGCCGAGGTAGACGACATGTCTGAGCAGACCATCAGGCGTCCACTCAACATAGCTCACCTCGGCCACCATTTCCGGCCGCACCCAATGGACTCGCGAGAGCACCAGCGGTGAGCCGAAACGGTTACTGCGTGGTGGCGGTTCGGCAAGTAGCATCTTGTCGACGACCAAGAGCTGAAGGCGCTGCCACAGGCGCTCCAACTCCGCGACGGGCATGCCGGTGCCGACTCGGCCTGCATAGATAAGCTTGCCCTCCGGTGTGTAGTAGCCGAGCAGCAACGCCCCAATGCGATGTCGACCCCCCTCTGGGTCACTCCATCCGACAACGACGAACTCTTCCCGGTTGAGGCACTTGATCTTGAGCCACGAGCGCCGGTCAGGCTCATACCGGCCATTGGTGCGCTTCCGCCCTTTCCTGGTCGACCCGCTGCCCGGCCGCTTCGACGAGCTGAAGGTTGAGCGTGCGGGCGAGCCGCCCGGTGATCTCGCTCTGCGCCTGCGCGAGGTTGCGCCGATCGGTCTCGAACCGATC
>DASQCY010000794.1:0-3740 GCA_035634495.1 Allostellaceae bacterium | reverse complement strand
TGCCCGCCCGAAATACAGAGAGCTAAGCGCAATGTGCTACGTCGTGATCAGTTGCGAGCCCCGGGACGGATCGGCTCGACGCATTTACGTGAAGCATTACCAAGTAGACCAGGTTCATAGCGAGGTGCTCGAACAATCGCTCCGTGGAGCGCGCGAGCTGTGTCGGGCGAGGGAGTGCGAGTTTGACGTGTATCTCCGCGCATCCGAATCCCCATAGACGGCAGACCGCACACCGGTTCCCCGCGGGTTCCTTCCTGGGGGGCTTTCGGACGCCGGCCCCCAGTACGGCTGGATAGGTCACGACCGGCCGGCATCCGAAACCCTACACCACAGCAGTCATTCTTCTCCGCCAGTCGCGGCCGTCCCCTCTTGGGGAAAGCTGTCGTTCGTTTCTTGCCGCTAGTTGCCCGAGGTGTGCCCAGTTCCCGACCTTTATTGCCGACGGATTTGAGCTAAAAAGCAAAAAAGCAAGCGGACTACGAACTGAGTTCGGCGAGCAGCGTCTTTGCCTCTTCCAGGTCCGGCGTGTCAAAACCCTCGGTGAACCAGCCGTATACCGGCGCGAGCAGTTCACGGGCTTCGGCACGATGGCCTTGGTCGCACCGCAGCCGGGCGACGCTCACCGCCGCACGCAGCTCCCACATCCGCGCCTCTTGACCGCGAGCGACCGTCAAGGCCCGCAACAGCGCCGTCTCCGCCGCCTCGGTTCTGCCGAGGCTCAGCTCCAGCTCGCCGCGAAGGCGATAAAGCTCGGCCTCGAACAGGCGTTCCCCGGTCTTCTCCACGGTCGCGAGCGCCGCGTCGGTCAGGGCGAGGCCCGCCTCGGCATCGCGAAGACTCGCGCGCGCGGCGGCGAGATGACCGAGGTGCAGCGGTCGGAGGATTTCCGCGTTAATCGCGTCAAGCTCAGCTATCGAGCTCAGCATGACCGCGATGCCGCGCTCCGGATCACGGCGCGCGGCGGCGACGCCGTGGCAGAACCGAATCCACAGCTCGTAGGCTCTGACGCCGTGCTCGACGCAGTAGGTCACGGCCGCCTCGAAGCGCGCCTCGCGCCGGTTCCGGTCGGCGCCGAACGCGGCCGCCAGGAAAGCGTCCACAAACGAAACGAAGGCTATCAACGGAACATGCCCGATGTCCCGCGCACGCTCCACGGCCTGGTGCGCGGCGGCGGCAGCCTGCTGAGGGTAGCCGAGGGGCCACAACGTCCAGGCGAGATACGAGAGTGCGTTGATGTCGTGGTTTTGCAGTTCGCGGGCGCCGCTGCTGCCGGCGCCCGCGGCGGCGCCGAGCTGAAGTGTCCGCTCGAGATGTCCTCGCGCCTCGATGAAATCGCCGGTCGCCCAGAGGGTGTCGCCCATGATGTAGTTTGCGAGCACCCCCGCCGCGCTGTTGTGTTTGTACCGTGCCGCCAGGTCCAGACATTGTCGCGCCACGTCGCGCGCCTCGCTGTGCTCGGCTCGGACGTAGCGAACGCCCCAGAGACCGTAGAGCACGGTCATGTGCTCCGTTACGGTGGCATTGTCGTCGAGGAGTTGCCGCGCGCGCGTAAATACCTGCAGGGTCTCAGGCGCCGCCAATCCCTTTGCCACCCGGATGAATCGGCCAAGAGCCAGATACAGGTCGAGCTCCCGGCGGTCGCGCGCCGGCGTTGCTGGCAAGGAGCGGGTAAGCTCGATGCCGTGCGTCAGGTGCTGGACCGCCTCGACTATGGCCGAGCGCCGGAGCGCGCGCTCGCCTGCCTTGTGCCAATAATCGATCGCGAGGTCGACGAGGCCCGCCTCGGTGTAGTGATGCGCCAGGGTCTCGGGCTCGGCGACCGCGATTTCCGGGAACCGCTCCTTCAGCATGTTGCCGATGCGGGCGTGGAGGCCTTGGCGTTGGCTGCGCAGCAGCGTGCTGTAGGCGGCGTCTTGGATCAGCGCATGCTTGAACGTGAACGTCGCGCGAAGTGAGCCGCCGCGGCGAAAGATGAGCCCGGCATCGACGAGCTGATCAAGCGCATCCACAAGTTCGGTATCCGACCGGCCCGCTACCGCGGCCAGCGTTTCGTACGAGAATTCCCGGCCGAGCACGGCGCCGATCTGCGCCACCTCGCGGACCGGGGCGAGGCGATCGAGCCGGGCAAGTAGCGATGCGTGCAGGCTCGACGGGATCGCGATCGCCGGGGACGGCCCCTCGAAGAGATACCGCTCGCCTTCCTCGCGTAGCAGGCCGCCCTCGAGGAGCGCTTTTGTCAGCTCCTCAGTAAATAGCGGGATTCCGTCCGCGCGCTCGACGATCTGGACGAGGATCTCGGAGGGCAGCGCCTTGCCACCAGCGACCCGTTCGGCGAGCGCCGCGGTCTCGCGCTCGCCGAGCCGCCCCAGCGTCAGAAACGTCACATAGGCTTCGCCGATCCAGGGCGGCCGGAACTCCGGGCGAAAGGTTACGACGAACAGCACCCGGAGGCGCGGGACCCGCGCCAGGATGATGTCGAGGAGCTCGAGCGTGGTGGAATCGGACCAGTGCGCATCCTCGAAAATCACAAGCACCGGCTGGCCGCGGGTAAGGCCTTCGAGCTGCCGGACCAGGGTCGCGAATGTCTCCTCGCGCTGGCGCCGCGGGTCGGAGGGGAGCGGCGGATACCGGCCATCGTTCGTCACCGCGAGCAGATCGGCAACGAGGGCCACGGCCTCCGGCGTTTTCTCGCCGGACTGCGCCAGCAGCGTTTCGAGCTTGTCGAGCCGGGTTCCGGGCGGATCTTCGCGCACGAAGCCGGCGGCCCTTTCCAGCTGTGCGATGACCGGATGGAGCGGGCTGTCGGCGTGATGCGGCGAGCAGAAATAACGCAGCCGGATGTGAGGCTCGCCGCCGAGCCGCTCCTGCAAGACGGCGCTGAGCCGCGATTTGCCGATCCCCGCCTCTCCCGAGACGAGCACGATCTGCCCGTTGCCGTCCTTGGCCTGCGCCCAGCGACGCAGCAGCAGCTCGATCTCCTCCTCGCGGCCGACAAGCGGGGTCAGCGATGCGGCATGGAACGCCTCAAACCGGCTTTCAACGACGCTTGGCCGCAGAACCTGCCATGTTCGCACCGGGTCAGAGATGCCCTTGAGTTCGATTTGGCCTAGATCTTGGTACTCGAACAGGTCGCCGGTCAGCCGGCGGGTGCTGGCGGCGATCATGACAGTGTCGGGCTCGGCCAAAGCCTGCAGGCGCGCGGCGAGATTAGGTGTATCGCCGGCAACATCATGCTCGACAACCTCGCCGCCGACGACAACCAGCCCGGTGGCGATGCCGACCCGCGCGTGGAGCTCCTCGCCCTGATTAAGTTGCGGCACCCGATCGACCAGCGCCAGCCCGCATCGCGTGGCGCGCTCGGCGTCGACCTCGTGCGCCTGCGGGTAGCCGAAATAAACCAGGACCCCGTCGCCCATGTAGCGGGCGACAAACCCGCCAAAGCCTTCGACAATCTCAGTGACGCAGCGATGGTAGGCGCCAAGGATCCCGCGTAGATCCTCGGGATCGAGTCGCGTGGCCAGCGGCGTCGAGCCGACCAGATCACAGAACATCACCGTCAGCTGCCGGCGTTCGGGGTCCGCTCGTACCGGCGAAGCTCGCGCCGCAGGCGCCTCGCCAGCGAGTGACGCGATCGCATCGAGCAACCGCCGACGGTGCCCGACCGAGGTTACCCCAATGCTGATCAGATCGTCGGCGGTTAGCCGCGGCAACACCTGCCCGTCGACATCATTCTCGCGGAA
>DASQCY010000793.1:0-2376 GCA_035634495.1 Allostellaceae bacterium | reverse complement strand
CCGCTTCGGGTTCTCGACCTTCACCACTTCGGCGCCCATCCATGCCAGGGCCTCGGTGCAGGTCGGGCCGGCCTCGAACTGCGTCAGGTCGACGACCTTTACGCCTTTCAGGCAGTTAAGGGGGGCAAAATTTCCGCTCATCCTGTTGGTCTCCTCCACTCTCGGAACGTCGCCGGAATAACGTTCAGGAACGATAACGCAAGATCGGCCGTCGCGGAAATCGTCAATTCCGCGAATAGGCATGCGACAACGGTCAATATCCGGCCGCCTCGGTCTCCAAAGTTGCAAGACTGCGGCCATGCGTTTCCGGCAACAGCAGCATGACGATCATCAGCCCGAAGGCGGTGGCGCTGCAGATCGCGATCGAGAGGCCAAGCGACTGCACCTGGCTCAGATACCCGACCATCGTCGGAAACAGCGAGGAGCGCGCGGCCGACCGAGCCCAAATCGGCACCTCGCATCTGTTCGCGGCGTTCCGCGGCCCGCACTTCTGGACGACCGTCAAGGTGCAGCGCAGCTCGGAATGCCGCGATGTTGGATATGCCCTTTCGGTCATTCTCGGCCCAAGCCGATAAGACGGCAACCAACCGTAAGCGCCTGATTGCCGAGGTCCTTCCGGTCGCATTGGCGTCCGGTTCGTTCGCTAGGGCCGCCGTTGTCTGCACGACGCCTTGTGGGTCTTATCCAGGGAACGACCTAGCCTTGGCCGACGCCGGCAGGGGCCGGATCGGTCGGCTGACCCGCACTGACCACAGCCTGCTCGTAGCCGGCTAGCGCAGCCGCGGGCCGGGTTCGAGCCCGAGGAAGGCGCGGCCGCCGATCGGATACCACTCCGGAGCGAGCGTCGCCGCCTGGCCGACCACCTGCAGGTCGCGCCATACCTCGGCCAGTCGACTCTCGGTCTTGAACGAGGTGCTCCCGCCGTGCCGGAACATCAGGTCCATCGCCTGGCGTGCGCAGTCGCCTGCATGCACCGCGGCGAGCCGGCAGCGGGCGCGCTGCTCGAGCGTGGTCTCGCGGCCGTCGGCGAGCGTATTCCACAGCTCCGCGATCATCGCGTTGCGATAGATGCGTCCGGAATTGAGGATCGCATCGGCGCGCCCGACGGCGTCCTGCACCTGCGGATTGTCGCACAGCCTGCCCGTGCGGCCGCGCGGCGTCTTCTCGCCGGCAAGCTCGACGAGCGCGTTGATGCCGGCGCGCGCCAGCCCGGTGATCACCGCGCATTGGTGCGGCCCGACCCAGGCTGCTGCTGGCAGGGCGTAAGTGATGCCCGGCCAATGCGCCCACTGGTTGTCGAGCGGTACGCCAGCATGAACCATCGTGCGCCGCTCCGGCAGAAAGAAATCCCTCACCGTCCAATCGAAGCTCCCGGTGCCGCGCAGCCCGCTCACCTCCCAGCTGCCGGGAATGACCTCGACCTCGGCGCGCGGGAACAGGCCGCGCCAGAACATGCCGCCGTCGTCGCGGCGGCGCGGCTGGCCGTCGTCGAGAATCTGGAAGCTGCCGAGCATCCAGGCGGCTTCATGGCAGCCGCTGCCGAAGGTCCAGCGCCCGCTGACGCGATAGCCGCCCTGGACCGACACCGCCTGGCCGCCGCCCTGCACCGCGGTGCCGGCAATCACGGTACGATGGTCCTTCGGATAGATCTCCTGCACGCCGTCGTCCGGAAGGCCGAGCGTGACCAGCTGGCCGACGCCGTTGTTGGCGACGTTCCAGCCGACCGAGCCTGCGCCTTCGGCCAGGAGCTCGACGACGCGGATGTAGGTCAGCGGATCGGCCTGCAGGCCGCCGAGCGACCGCGGCAGCAGGAGGCGGTAAAAGCCCGCCGCATGCATCTGCTCGACTAGCTCAGGCGACAGCCGCTGCTCGCGCTCGATGTCGTCCTGGTAGTACCGCAATGTCGGCTTGAGCGCGGCGGCCGCCTGTACCACCGGCTGGGCATTGATGTCGACCGGCAAGTGGCGGTCTTCGACTATGGTCCGCATCGGCACCTCCTGCTGCCCACCCCCGGCTCGCGACGGGCGCGCTGATGTCGCGACCGTGTCAGTGACAATGAACCTTGTATGGGGGGATTTTTGTCAAGGGGGTGCCCCTCGGGCCTTTTCCATTTTCTTAAGCGCGAAGGCAGCTTCTGAGGCGCTGGGGATTGCCGGGTCATCGATCTCGCGCATCTTGAACCCACGTCATGCGAAGACCACGGCGAAAGGTTACACTTTTGAGGCAATTGATGAGGCTAAATGCACGGACTGAACGCGGCGTCGTAGAAACGAAGCGTGTCGTAGATGATGCGCGACATGGCAAACCGGAGCAAGTCATACTGCTACGTCGAACTGCGGTTTGGCTCCTCATCCTAGGTTGCCGACGGTGCTCGCT
>DASQCY010000792.1:0-4292 GCA_035634495.1 Allostellaceae bacterium | reverse complement strand
ATTCTCGCGACGTTTTTGCTATGCCTCGCGGTGCAATGGATCGTGTGGACCGATCCGGCCTCGGGGCCGCGCGGGGAGCGATCGACCTGGCGGGAACGGCTGCAGGCGCTCAAGAGCGTATGGGCGGTGGCGCTGCTCTTTATTGTGGTCATGGGCGGCATCTACGGAGGCGTGTTCACGGCCACGGAAGGCGCCGGGATTGGCGCCTTCGGCGGGCTCTGCTTTGCGCTGGCGCGCCGCGCGCTCACCTGGCGCACCCTGCTCGACGCCTTGGTCGAATCCGCACGCACCACGGCGATGCTGTTCGCCATCCTGACCGGCGCGCTGATGTTCGCCGAGTTCGTCAACTACACGTCGATGCCAGACGACCTCAAGAACTTCGTCACCGGGCTTAACCTGTCGCCGATCATGGTAGTGGCGGCGATCTGTGTCATCTACGTGTTGCTCGGCACGGCGATGGAGGAGTTGTCGATGATCCTTCTGACCGTGCCGGTGTTCTTCCCGCTCATCGTGCACCTCGGCCTCGACCCGATCTGGTTCGGCATCCTGATCGTGGTGGTGGTGGAGATCGGGCTGATCAGCCCGCCGGTCGGCATGAACCTGTTCGTCATCAATGCTCTGTTGCCGCAGGTGCCCACGCGCACGGTGTTTCACGGCGTACTGCCGTTCATGGTCGCGGACGTGGTAAGGCTCTGCATTCTCGTGGCCTTTCCCATCATCTCGTTATGGTTGCCCAGCCTGATGCGGTAAGTTGAGAGGCCGGAGCGGCGTGAGCCTGATGGCCGCGGACAAGGTCATGCAGATCGAGAACGACTATGACAAGCGGTCGGGGTGTGCGCGTGGCTTGCCTTAGGATTAAATCATTGCTCGAGTCGTTCTGTGCTGCCGGACGAAACCCAGCTTATGGTTTGGGCCTCAAGTCAACTACCCGCCGGGCCTTGCCTGCGGATCGCTCGATTTTGCCCGGCTCGGCGACCACGACCTCAACACCCAGTCCAAGCGCACTGCGTATGAGAGACGCGAGCAGCTGGCCCAACGCGCCGCGAGCAACCTCCTCGGCATGGCTCGGCCGTGCTTCGGCCAGGACACGCATGGTGTCGAGACGTTCGTCGCGCCGCAACTCGATGATGAAATGCGGGGCAAGCCCTTCGCAACGCAATACCTGCTCCTCGATCTGGGTTGGAAAAACATTCACTCCCCGGACGATCATCATATCGTCGGACCGACCCGTGACCTTCTCCATTCGCCGCATTGACCGTGCTCGCCCGGGCATCAACCGCGTAAGATCCCGGGTGCGATAACGGATCACCGGCATTGCTTCTTTCGTCAAAGAGGTGAATGCGACCTCGCCATACTCGCCGTCAGGCAACACTTCCCCCGACTGCGGATCGATAACCTCGGGATAGAAATGATCCTCCCACACGTAGAGCCCGTCCTTGGTTTCCACGCATTCAGTTGCAACGCCCGGCCCAATCAGCTCCGACAAGCCATAGGTATCGACTGCGTCGATATCGAAGGCGCTTTCTATTTCTGCCCGCATCGAGTTGGTCCAGGGCTCTGCCCCGCAGAACGCGATCTTAAGCGACGTCTTGCTCGGATCGAGCCGTCGGGCGCGAAACTCGTCGAGGATGACCAGCAGGTAAGAAGGCGTCGGTATGATGATGTCAGGCTGGAAGTCGAGGATCAGCTGGACTTGCCGCTCGGTCATCCCGCTCGCCACCGGGATCACCCCACAGCCCAACCGCTCCGCACCATAGTGCATGCCGAGGCCGCCGGTGAAAAGGCCGTAGCCGACGGCAATATGGACAAGCATGCCAGGGCGGGCGCCGCTTGCGCGCAGCGACCGCGCAACTAGGCTGGCCCAGGTGTCGATGTCGTTTCGGGTGTAGCCGACGACGGTGGCCTTACCCGTCGTGCCGGAGGAGGCGTGTACCCGCGCGATCCGGTCCCTAGGAACGGCAAACATCCCGAAAGGATAGCTCTCGCGCAGATCCTGCTTGGTCGTGAACGGAAACGTCGATAAGTCTTCCAACCGCCTGAAGTCGGCGGGGGTCACGCCGGCGCCATCGAACTTCTTGCGGTAGGCGGGCACGTTCTCGTACACGCTTTCCAACGTGCGCTTGATGCGCCGTGTTTGGAGAGCCGCGATCTCATCGCGCGAAGCCGTCTCGATGGCTTCCAGGCCGAATGGCTCATACGTGGACATGTCGAGCTTCATAGAGCCCCCACGCCTGCATCCTCAGAGGCCATCATTTCAGCTGCTATCCGTGCTGACAATCCGGCGCTTGAGGATCATCTCCGATGACATCGATGGATAAGACACTCGACGGCACGGCCAATGAGAGAGCCTTACTGGAGCGGGCCGGCTTTTCCCCGGGTGACGCGACTGCGTGGTGCGTCGCTCATCCCGAGCTACGTGACGATTTCGGTTTCGACAGTGCGGCTTCGACGCACTTCTGGGATCTGAGCCAAAGGCTCCGTGCCAACCTTCCAGCAAGGACCGCACGCGACCCGGACGGCGCCGCGGCCAGTGCGCTCCTCCACCGTACCGAGCGGAACTTGCGCGAGCGTTTTCTGGACATCCATGTCGACGAGCTCTACGGCAGGTTGACCGCGCGCGGGAGCAAGTTCCTCCGTGTCGACGAACTCATGCCGGAGGCCGCAAAGCTCGTGCCCGGGTTGACGCCTGGCGCCGAGGTCATGGCGGCGGAGCAGACGCGGCCCCTCAAGGAGAAGGAGGGCCTTGAAATAGACCACGGTATTCTCCTCTCGCATGTTCTCGCCCACCCTGAGGCCGGCCGCCATTTGTGCCACGCGATGCTTCTGGCCCGTGCCGAAGCGCTCGACTTGTTGCCGCGCTTGGCGAGAGATGGGTCGGTCGACCTGGGCGCCGCGTCCGTGAGCCGAGCCGGAAAAGCCTCGATCGTAGAATTGCGCAACCCGAGAGCACTCAACGCACTGGACGAAACGACACTGGCGCCTTTGGAGACGGCGATCGATCTAGCGATCCTCGATCCCGGCTCCGAGGTGGCTGTGCTGCGCGGCGGCCCAGTGGAACATGCAAAATACGCCGGGCGGCGGATATTTTCCGCCGGTATCAATCTCACTCACCTCTACCAGGGCAAAATCTCGTTCCTGTTCTACTTTCAGCATGTGATGGGCTACGAGAACAAAATCCTTCGTGGCGTTGCCAGACGGGATGCCTCGCCCGACGATTTGGCGGGGTCCACCCTGGAAAAGCCCTGGATCGCTGCGGTCGACACCTTCGCTATCGGCGGAGGTTGCCAGCATCTGTTGGTGATGGATTACGTACTGGCTGAAGCTGGCGCCTATCTCACTTTGCCCGCCCGCAAGGAAGGGATCATTCCGGGCATGGCCAACCTGCGATTGCCTCGCTTTCTCGGCGATCGCCTCGCCCACCAAGCCATCATGTACGGCCGCAGGCTCGATTGCGGCAGTCTCGAAGGTCGGCTCATCTGCGACGAGATCGCTCCTGCCGATCGAATGGACGCCGCACTTGTGCAAGCCGTCGAGGATCTCACCAGCTCGGGAATTGTCAGTGCCGTCGGCAACCGCCGTCAATTCCGCATTGGACAGGAGCCACTCGACCTCTTCCGGCGCTACTTGGCCCTCTACGCGAAAGAGCAAGCGTACTGCCATTTCAGTGACGTGTTGATTTCCAATCTTGAGCGTCATTGGAGCGCGCAGTCGCGGAAGGGCTAGCGGCTCGGTGTCGGCGTCCTGGCGCCATCGACGCCTCCAGCGCGCTCCAGGGGCTGCTATGCGTCAAGGACGGCCTGATCCGCCCCCGACGAAGTGGTCCGACTTGAGGTATGTCTTTGACATCAAGGAGGACTGCGATGGCAAGGAAGCGCTACCAATCGCAGCCTGAACCTTCAAACCAGATGAGCCAGACATTCTCTTAAATTGCCAAGCCAACTGTCCGAAATGCTCTGACGACATACACTCATCGCCTACTACTTCATGTGGCACACCGGTCAACCGGCGCCGGAGCAGTGCGAGGGGTGCACCTTCTATACGGCGCAGGTCCGCGAGCTGTCGTTTCTTCATTCTCGCGACGTCACCTATGCCGTGTTTTGCCAAGGCCCGTATGAAGAGAGCGCCCGTTACGGCGACTTCATGGGCTGGGAGATGCCGTGGTACTCGGCCGAGGACTCGCTCGACACGCTCTTGGTTGGGCGCCGGGTGGGCATGATGCACATCGTTTGCTACCTGCGACAAGGATCCAAGGTCTTCGAGACCTACTGGACGACGAGGCGCGGCGTCGAGGC